>CAZMAC010000729.1:0-1462 GCA_964564085.1 uncultured Hyphomicrobiaceae bacterium | reverse complement strand
GCCGACACAATGATAGGCTTCTGAGAGCTTGACGAAATCGGGCAGGGATTGGGTGTAGGAATGCGAATAGCGCCCATCATGCAGGAGTTCCTGCCACTGCCGCACCATCCCCATATACTCATTGTTCAAAATAAAGATCTTCACCGGCAGCTTATACTGCACGGCGGTCGAGAGCTCCTGGATGGTCATCAGCGCGGAGGCTTCCCCGGCAATGTCGATGACCAGTGAGTGCGGATGCGCGGCCTGAACACCGACAGCAGCCGGGATGCCATACCCCATCGTTCCCAGCCCGCCTGAGGTCATCCAGCGATTGGGATCGTTGAACTTGAAATATTGCGCCGCCCACATCTGGTGCTGGCCGACTTCGGTGGTGATGTAGACGTCTTTACCCTTTGTCAGCTCATAAAGCCGCTGGATCGCATATTGCGGCATGATCACGTCGGAGCGCTGCTTGTAGTGCAGCGAGTCCCGGCTGCGCCAGCCGTCGATCTGTGCCCACCATTTTTTCAGGGCCGGTTTGTCGATTTGCGGGGCACGCGCGCGCCAGACACGGATCATGTCTTCCAGCACATGCGCACAATCGCCGATGATCGGAATATCGACCTTGACCGTCTTGTTGATGGAGGACGGATCGACATCGACATGAATCTTCCGGGAACCGGGCGAGAACGCGTCGAGACGCCCGGTGATGCGGTCGTCAAAGCGCGCGCCGATATTGATCATCACGTCGCACTGGTTCATTGCCATATTGGCTTCATAGGTGCCGTGCATGCCCAGCATGCCGAGCCATTTCTCGTCATCAGCCGGGAAAGCACCGAGCCCCATCAGCGTGGAGGTGATCGGATAGCCGGTCAGCTCGACAAATTCGCGCAAGAGCTGGCTTGCGGCGGGTCCGGAGTTGATGATCCCGCCGCCTGTATAAAAGATCGGCCGTTTTGCACCCGCTATGGCGTCGACCGCCTCGCGAATGGCGGTTGCATTGCCCTTGATCTGCGGACGGTAGGTTTTGTGCACCACGCGGCTCGGGCCGACATAGGTGCCTTTGGCGAATTGCACGTCTTTCGGAATATCGACAACGACAGGCCCCGGCCGTCCGCTGCGCGCAACAAAAAAGGCTTCATGCATGACGCGGGCGAGATCGTTCACATCCCGGACAAGATAATTGTGCTTCGTGCATGGCCGGGTGATGCCGACGGTGTCGCATTCCTGAAAGGCGTCGCTACCGATCATATGCGTGGCGACCTGGCCCGTAATGCAGACAATCGGAATCGAATCCATCAGGGCGTCGGTCAGACCCGTAACGGCATTGGTCGCGCCGGGCCCGGATGTGACCAGGAGGACGCCGACTTTGCCGGTCGAGCGCGCGAACCCCTCAGCGGCATGAGCGGCGCCCTGTTCGTGGCGCACGAGCAGATGACGGACACGATTCTGTTTGAACAATTCGTCGTAAATCGGAAGCACC
>CAZMAC010000728.1:0-1462 GCA_964564085.1 uncultured Hyphomicrobiaceae bacterium | reverse complement strand
CATTGCTATCGGAAGACCGGTTTCCCATTTCCTGAAATGCGCATTCAAAACGCAGATCGGTCAGAATGCCTCCCGTTCTTCAGCTCAAAGATATCGGCCTCACTTTCGGCGAAACGCCTCTGCTTGACGGCGCCGAACTTAACGTTGCCGAAGGTGACCGGCTTTGCCTGGTTGGACGGAACGGCTCAGGTAAATCGACGCTTTTGAAGATTGCTGCGGGTCTGATCGAGCCGGATCGTGGCGATCTGTTCATTCAGCCCGGCGCGGTCGTGCGTTATCTGGCGCAGGAGCCGGATTATTCCGGTCACGAAACGACGCTATCCTATGTGAGATCGGGATTGACGCCGAGCGATGACGAATTTACGGCGCGTTATCTGCTTGAAGAGCTTGGCTTATCGGGTGAGGAGAGCCCAGCAAATCTTTCCGGCGGCGAACTGCGCCGCGCAGCCCTTGCGCGTGTCCTGGCGCCCCGCCCGACGATTCTCTTGCTCGATGAGCCAACGAACCATCTGGATTTGCCGGTTATCGAATGGCTCGAAGCCCGCCTTCTGGAACAGCGCGGCGCGCTGGTGATCGTCAGCCACGACCGGCGCTTTCTCGAAAATCTAACGCGTGCAACCGTTTGGCTGGATCGCGGCCGGACACGGCGGCTCGATCTCGGTTTTTCCGCTTTCGAGAACTGGCGCGATGAACAGCTGGCTTTGGAAGAAAGCGAGCAGCACAAGCTCGATCGCAAAATTGCAGCGGAGGAGCATTGGGTCCGTTATGGCGTCACTGCGCGGCGCAAGCGTAATGTGCGCCGGATGGCCGAGTTGCAGGCGATGCGGCAGCAGCGCCGCGACCATCGCTCAGTGCAGGGCAAAGCGGAGATGGCCATCGCGGATGCCGATCCTTCGGGAAAGCTGGTGATCGAAGCCAAAAATCTTGCAAAGACTTTTGAAGACCGCACGATCGTTAAAGATTTTTCCCTGCGCGTGATGAGACAGGACCGGCTCGGTTTTATCGGCCCGAATGGGGCCGGAAAGACGACGCTCGTCAATCTGCTGACGGGCGCGATCGAGCCCGATCAGGGCAGCGTTCGGCTCGGCAAAAATCTCGAAATGGCAACGCTCGATCAGCGCCGGGACGCCCTCGATGCCGATTGGACATTGAGCGAAGCCCTGACCGGCGGGCGCGGGGATCATGTGATTATCGGTGGCCAGTCACGCCATGTCGTCAGCTATATGAAGGATTTTCTGTTCTCACCCGAGCAGGCCCGCACGCCGGTCCGCTTGCTGTCCGGCGGGGAACGGGCGCGGGTCATGCTGGCGCGCGCTTTGGCGAAGCCCTCCAACATGCTTGTGCTCGACGAGCCGACCAACGATCTGGACCTCGAGACGCTCGACGTTCTTGAGGAGATTCTATCCGCCTACGACGGCACCGTCATTCTGATCAGCCATGACCGTGATTTTCTCGACCGGGC
>CAZMAC010000727.1:0-1467 GCA_964564085.1 uncultured Hyphomicrobiaceae bacterium | reverse complement strand
CGTCGAGCTATGCGCGAAAGTTGGTGACGGCTTGAATCGGTAAGGCGGCATATCGTGGGGTTGCTTAACGACCTCACTTCTCCACCAAAGGAGCGATATGCCGTGTCCAACGATAACGTCACCCAACTGATTCAGCCAGGTACTTTCAATGACCAACTGACCGAGATCCTGCGCAACGGTGCGCATGCCTTGCTCGCACATGCGGTCGAAGCCGAAGTCGCAGCTTTCCTCGACAGCCATGCCGACCTGAAGACGAGCAAGGGCCATCAACGCGTCGTGCGTCACGGCCATCTGCCCGAACGCGAAGTCATGACCGGCATCGGTACCGTCACCGTGCGCCAGCCACGTGTGCGTGATCGAGAAGCAGCCGCGGATGATCCTGGTCGCGTGCGTTTTACGCCATCAATCCTGCCGCCTTACGCGCGCCGCTCGAAGTCGATCGAGACATTGCTGCCGATCCTCTACCTGAAAGGCATCTCGACCGGGGACTTCGGCGAGGCGCTGGCAGCCTTGCTCGGGCCGGATGCGCCTGGCCTTTCAGCGACGACAATCGCGCGCCTGAAACAAGTCTGGAGCGATGAACATACGCGCTGGCAAAGCCGTGACCTCTCCGCCCGGCACTATGTTTATGTTTGGGCGGATGGCATCCATCTGCAGGCGCGACTTGAAGACGAGAAGCAATGTATCCTGGTCATCATCGGCGCGACGCCCGAAGGCAAAAAGGAGCTTGTCGGCTTTATCGATGGCATACGCGAAAGTGCCCACGACTGGCGCGCGCTGCTGCTCGATCTCAAGCGACGCGGTTTGAAGGTGACGCCGAAGGTCGCCGTTGCCGATGGTGCGCTCGGCTTCTGGAAGGCGCTTGGTGAGGTCTGGCCGACGACACGTGAGCAGCGCTGCTGGGTGCACAAGACGGCGAATGTTTTGAACAAACTGCCAAAGAGCCAGCAGCCACAAGCCAAACGCGCATTGCAGGAGATCTGGATGGCGGAGACACGCAGCGATGCCGACACCGCCTTCGACGCGTTCATCGAGACCTACACCTTGAAGTACGAGAAGGCCGCTGCCTGCCTCGCCAAGGATCGAGATCCACTGCTCGTCTTCTACGACTTTCCCGCCGAGCACTGGGTGCATCTGCGCACAACGAACCCGATCGAAAGCACCTTCGCGACCGTTCGCCACCGCACGATGCGCGCGAAAGGCTGCCTCTCGAACAAGTCGGCACTCGCTATGGTTTTCAAGCTCGTCTCGGGTGCGCAGCGAACCTGGCGCCGCCTCAACGGACCATCGCAGTTGCCAAAAATCATTCAAGGTGTGAAATTCAACGACGGGCTCGAAGTCGCCAGAGACTGCCAAGCCCAAACCGCCGCCGCCTGATCCGTCACGCCGTCACCAAGTTCTGGCTATAGCTCAAAACCGTTACGCATCCCCACCTTCGTGGGGACATGCTTTTCGGCCCATGCTCTA
>CAZMAC010000726.1:0-1473 GCA_964564085.1 uncultured Hyphomicrobiaceae bacterium | reverse complement strand
AGACTGCTGACAAACCTCTGGCTTTTCAGGCTGTGTGGAAAGCTCGACACATCAGGTAATCTGGCCGCCTCGGTAAAGGGGCGGCCATTTTTATGCGATACATCGTCGGAGAAGACCGGGATCAGGCGTCGTTCTTGCCGGCGCGGATCGAGGACTATGTTGCGGTCGATGCGCCGGTTCGGGTGATCGATGCCTTTGTTGACGGGCTCGATTTGGCGGTGCTCGGTTTCGGGCGCGCGTTTCCCGCCACGACGGGCCGGCCGGGCTATGACCCTCGCGATCTCCTTAAGCTCTACGTGTGGGGCTATTTCAACGAGGTTCGCTCGTCCCGACGGCTGGAGCGAGTTTGCCGGCGCGATGTCGAGGCGATGTGGCTGATGCGTCGGCTTGTCCCCGATTTCAAGACGATCGCCGATTTCCGGCGCGACAATGGCCCGGCAATCGTCGGCGCATGTCGAGCCTTTGTGCTTCTGTGTCGGGATACCGGTTTGTTCTCGGCACGGCTCGTTGCGTTGGACGGGTCAAAATTTCGCGCCGTGGCCAGTCCAAAGAAGATTATCGGCCGTCGGGAGGTCGCCGAAGAAATGGCCCGCGTTGATAGCAGGATCGCCGCATATCTCGCCGGGCTGGACGAGGCCGACGCGGCTGAACCCGGCGATGAACCGGACGCGGTTTCGGCAGCGCTTGAAGCGCTTCATGCACGGCGTGCCGATCTTGGACGCATGGCGGCCAGGCTCGATGCGGAAAATCGTGAGACCCTCGTGGAAGGTGAAGAGGATGCCCGGCCGATGGGAGCAGGCCGTGCCTCGAAGCCGCCCTGCTACAATGTGCAGAGCGCCGTCGATGCCGAAAGCGGTCTGATCGTCCACCATGAGGTGACAGGCGAAGCGACCGACAACAGACTGCTCCATCCCATGGCGAAAGCCGCGAAGCAGGCGCTCGGTCGGGACGATTTGAACGTCGTGGCTGATGCCGGTTACTCAAACGGCGCGCAAGCCAGTGCCTGCGAGGCCGACGGCATCACGCCCTGCGCGCCTGCCAACCGTGCCATCAACAATCAGGGCGACGGAACGTTGTTCGACCGTACGGCCTTCACTTACGATCCTGGCAGCGACAGCCTCATATGCCCGGCTGGCCGCAGGCTCGTTCGCAAGCAGCTTCACCGCAAGAAACGAAACATTGCCTACGCCTCGCCGGACTGTTCGGGATGTGCGCTCAAACCGCGCTGCACCACAGCCAAGCGGCGCATCGTCAAGCGCCATCTCGATGAAGATGCGCTCAATCGCATGAACGCCCGCGCCACGCCCGAAAGGATGAGAGCAAGGCGATGCGCCGTTGAACATCCATTCGGCACCATCAAGCGAATGATGGCAGGAGGCCGATTCCTCACACGGAGCCTGAAGCGGGCCCGAACCGAAATGGCCCTCTCCGTGCTCACCTATAACATCCTCCGCGCCATCAACATCAAAGCTG
>CAZMAC010000725.1:0-1480 GCA_964564085.1 uncultured Hyphomicrobiaceae bacterium | reverse complement strand
GCCATGCCGGCCAGCCATTCGCCGCCATCGCCCTTGATCTTTTCAGCCAGCGAGCATTCTCCGGAGAGGATGGCAAAGGTGCTCCAGGTGAAACCGTCACGCACGCTTGCATCAATGCTCATGCGCTTTTTGCCGACCCCGCCGGTGATGGCATAGATCATTCTTGCGGCGACCTTGCCAGGGACATGACCGAGCTCATCGAGCGACAGCACCGTTCCGGTTGCGCGGAAAGCGAGCGCCTCGATGGCATTGTCGGTGGCCCGTGCTGATTGACACAGGCCGGGCTTGCGAATGTCGGGCGTCGACCAGGCGGAGGCGGCAAGGCGCTGTGCGGTGCTCTTTCCGGCCGAGGACAGGCCCGACAGATTGATCCCGCATGTATCCAGTCCGGTGAGAGACAGAATGGGCCCGGCAAAGGCCGCGATTGTGCCCAAGATCCAATGCGGCACGCCATCAGCGAGTGCCGCCGCCGAGACGGCATGCTGCCAGTCGCTCAGCATTCCGCCTTTCGCGACAGTGGGGGCCATGCGCGCATTGGCCGCCAGCTCAAGATCGCACCCCTCTGGCGCTCCGATGACGGAGCCATCCGGGCAGACGAACAGCGGATTGGGCTGACCGGGAGCGGCATGCCAGCCTGGCCGGTCAACAATGATGATTTCATGGGCGGGATCGGCGGCTTTCAGACATTGGATCGCAACCATGTCGCCATCCAGTTCGATCCGCAGCCCGGCCTCGAATAATCTGGACCGGATCTCCGCCCCGGCCATTTTCGCCAGGCCCGCCCGATCGAAATCAACATGGCGCGGACGGCCCTGCATATCCTGAACGACAATGCGCAGACCATAAGCATCGGCTTGATCGGCATAGCGCAGACGCGCCGGGATCCCGAAAGGCGTGGCAATCGGTGCCCATTTTGCCTCGCGTTCCCCGGTCACCGGATCGATATCGATCCCTGTCATCTTGTGGACTTTGACACCTCCATCACGGACATGACGATAGCTGAGATGCAGCGTGTCAATCTCAGGCAAGGGATAGCTCTCAGCGATCTCTTGCAGCTCTGATTGCCTCTCATGCTTTCGAGTTTCATCGGAAAGCTCTGCTTCAGTTGGCTGAAACAGCTCGGCCTCAAAAACGCCGGCACGCACCGCTTCAGTACCGGCACGGGTTTGGATATCCAGCCAATCGATGGTCTCGCCCTTCTCCCCGGGAAGGACAATCCGGACCGATAGGTGTTGATAATGATGAAAGGCAAAGCGCCGGGCCGCCATCTCACCGCGTTGCGATCCAGGCCGACCGCTCGGTTTGACCGCCTCATCGCGGTCTGCGCAAACAACAACCGTTTTTGTTTTGGGCCATGGTGTAAAGGCCTCGACACCTATTGCTGAAATCGCGGCGGCAATAGCGAATTTTCCATCATCGATCTCGGGACGAAAGGCAAGCGCCAGGGCAGCTCCCGTTTCGATCCCCTCACAGAGCAAGA
>CAZMAC010000724.1:0-1483 GCA_964564085.1 uncultured Hyphomicrobiaceae bacterium | reverse complement strand
CTTTGGCGCGAACGGCGACGTGGTCAGCCAGCCGCTGCGCCGCGCGATGGTGAACCCCGATCGATCGCCCCTCTTCGGCCTGGTGGAGGTGGACGAGACCAGCATGCCCTTTCGCACCAAAGACACAACGATCAACGCATAGCCAGGCCGTTCGCATGAGGGCAAGATGATGATTGCCGACGCCGTCGAGATCCATGACAACAAGGTGCCTGGCCGGCTGCGCTTGACGGTCATCGACGACTATTCGGCCGACACGCTCGGTGGTTTCGTGAGCGCGAACTTAGAGTATCCGTTTTAATCAAGCGGGATTTTCGGCCCAAACTCGTCCATCCCGCAAGAGTGCGTTTGCGAGGACGATAAGCTTTCGCATGATTGCTGTGATTGCGATCCCCGCTTTCGCGGGGACAAGCTTTGGCGGGCTTTCTGGCTTCGATGAACTGGCGGTATTTGGCTTTCAAAATCTGGATTGAATCTGGCCGCCACCAAAGCCGGCATATAGAGCGCCTGACGTAAGCTGGCCTGTCGCCGCGAATGAAGGCGCGGCCGGTCCAGCGTCCGGATTGCCGCGCGAGGGGGGCAAGCCCGGCCAGACTCGCGGCCTGCTTGCCCTCCAGGGTTCCCAGCTCTGGCATTTCGATGAGAAGAGCGAAGGCAGTGATTTTGGAAATGCCAGGAATGCTCTCCAGGATGACAAGGCGCTCGGCCAGCTGTTCATCGCTGGCGATGCGGGTTTGAATTTCCGCCTCGATGGCGGTGATCTGGGTCTCGATCTGCTTCCGGCGCTGTGCATTCTGGCGTTTCAGAAGCGGCAGGTTGAGCATTTTTTCACGGTTCTTCGCTGCCGTCCTATCCTTAATCAGGGCTTGGCGGGCAAGGTTCAACTCTTTAAGTTCACTCAGCATTTGGCTTGGCATTGGCCGAGCGGCGGGTTCCAGCGCCACGCCCATGCGCGCCAGCATGGCGGCGTCTGCCTTGTCGGTTTTGGCGGGTTTGCCGGCGGCTTCGGCGAAGCGTCTGGCTCGGCGTGGATTGATCTTGGCAAGCGGCGATGCTGCGGCTGTCAGGGTCCGTTATAAAGCGCGGTGATACGGCCCGGTCGGCTCATAGATGACCCGGACGATGGACGTTTCGCCAAGCCAGAGGATCAGCGCCTTATGCCCGGCCCCGTTGTTATCAAAACGCGAAACGGCGCCATCAGGCAGACGGTGAACGTCGAGAAAATCTTTTGAGATGTCGATGCCAATGGTAGAAGGGGTCATCTTTTCCGCGCCTCTGCTTGTCATTCGGGCTCTTGCGCCCTGGTATCCGTTCAGGCCTGAGGAAAAGACGGGGGTGATCCAACTCTAGCTCGGTCCGCTCAGCGACCAGCCTAATCCCGATCCATCCCCCGCCGCTGACGAGAGGGCTGCCACCCTCTCCCAGCGGTTCCTTCTCAACCTGTTCGCTGAAATAGTCATAAGACAAGCCTGCTCCGTTCAAATGG
>CAZMAC010000723.1:0-1489 GCA_964564085.1 uncultured Hyphomicrobiaceae bacterium | reverse complement strand
TGGATCATCACACTAGCCGGGAGCGGTAGCTCCATGCCGCGCCGAAATGCCATCCCAAATAATTTTTTGCGCCCGCTTTAGCGCCTCTTTCAATTTACGGATTAGCTTCTATGTATTGCATGCACGTAATCTAACTCAGACGGTCAGTTGCTGAAGAAAGGATCCGATCAGCGCCGAATTTCAGATAAAGAACCATTCTCTTGAATTGCTTTGATTAGGCTGAGCCCTGATGGATCGTGCAAAGTTGTGTTCAGAATAGTGGCGAACGGGTCTGTTCAAATAAGCTGAGCCGATTTGCGGTTAGAACTCTTGAAATGGGATACAATCCACGAATGCTAATAAAGCGTGATACCATAACCGGTGTTGTTGCTACGACGGCTGCGCAAATTAAAAATATTTTGAAAATTCGACGTGTATTTGCCTTCTTTTTGATTGTCTTTTCTTTTGGGATGATCTGGGTGGCTTCAATCTATTCGTCGCAGAGATATAATGTTGCCAATCTCACATCCGGCAGCCCCCCCGGTCTGGACCGGATCGATGATCGTGGACTGGACGCTATTGTTGCGTTCAAGGATCGGAACGGAGCAACTATTGTACGGGAGTTCGGCAAGCTCAGAAATGACGGTGTGGCTCCAGAGGACACACTGGTTGATCTCGGTTCGATTACAAAAACCGTGACCGCCATTGCAACGTTGAAGCTCGTCGATAAGGGCTGGCTTGGCTTGAATGAAACGCTTGACGCGATCTGGCCCGATGTACCAGACGATAAAGCCGACATTTCCGTTCATCAGCTTCTCACGCACACCAGCGGCCTGACAAACGAGGTCGGGCAGGATCATGACCGGCTTTCACGCGAGGCCTTCGTCAATCGGGTATTCGAGAGTAATCTGGATGAGGACCATGTTGGCGAATATCATTACTCTAACGCTGCCTATGGACTCCTCGCTGCAATTGTCGAGCGGCGCTCCGGGAAAACGTTCGACGCTTTTCTGAATGAAGATCTTCTCCGGCCGGCAGGACTGGACCCAATGGGTTATGAA
Source organism: uncultured Hyphomicrobiaceae bacterium (assembly GCA_964564085.1). Taxonomy (GTDB): domain Bacteria; phylum Pseudomonadota; class Alphaproteobacteria; order Rhizobiales; family Rhodomicrobiaceae; genus JAHQVI01. The sequence goes on along the minus strand of CAZMAC010000723.1, from coordinate 449 downwards.
CAGGCCTACACGGACGATCGGTCGCTGCTGACAACGCGAAGCCACCGAACCTTATTTTCAAGGCAGTCGATCTGGACGGCGAGTTGGGGCGGCCATGCGCCGGGCTGGAGTCTCATAGGGAATGGCGGGATGGTCTCGACGCCTGTTTCGCTCCTTCGTTTCTGGTCTGCAGTCCGCGAAGGACGCGTTATCAGCATGGCGCTTTTGCGAAAGGCGCTGACGCCGCATACGGATAGCCGGCGTGATGAGGAAAGCTTTTATGGCTATGGCCTGATGATACAGGATATGCCGCCGCACGGCCGAGTCTACTGGCACGACGGTGAAAATGATGTCTTTTCGTCGGAATTTCGTGAGCTTGTCAATAGCGGCCTGATCGTCATGACAGCCGGACGCGATCGCGATGCTTTCGAAGCGATGCGTCTCATATTGAGAGACATGCACGAAAACGT
>CAZMAC010000722.1:0-1492 GCA_964564085.1 uncultured Hyphomicrobiaceae bacterium | reverse complement strand
TCCAGAGCGTGCCGAGGAAGACCAGCAGATAGACCACCCAAACGACCGTCAGCCAGAGATCGGCATACCATTCCGGCTCGGCATATTCTTTGGACTGTGTGACGCCGAGGAGATAGCCGGTTCCGGCGATGAGGATAAAGAGATTGTAGCCCCAGACCACGAACCAGGGCGCCCAGCGTCCGGCAAGCCGCGCTTTTGAGGTGCGCTGGACGACATAAAAGGATGTGGCAAGCAATGCGTTGCCGCCGAATGCAAAGATCACGGCCGATGTGTGGAGCGGTCGCAGACGTCCGAAATTCGTCCAGGGCAAATCGAAATTCAGCACAGGATAGGCCAGCTGCCAGGCCAAAACGTCGCCGACGATAAAACCGGCAATGCCCCAGAACATCGTCGCGATCACCGCAATTTTTATTGGCCCATCACAATAGGGGCTTGTCTCAGCAACGTAATTTTTTCCCGCGAGCGGGCCGGATGTAAAAGATGTGCTGAGCAAAAACATCAGCGCCGCGCCGCTTGCTGCTGCGAACACCAAACCGTGGAACGCCATCACGCTGTCCGATGACAGAATCGACAGCGTCAATCCGAGTATGAGCCCGCCTACCGACCCAAGGATTGCGAGCAGGTCGGAAAGGGCAGAAAATTCGTCTTTCCTCGAAATTTCATTCATCAGGCGGCCTCATCTGCGCGTAGTTATTAGTCTCCGGAGCACCAGGCTTCGCAGACCTCTTCTGTCACGGATTCTCTTATCAATGCCATGCTTAAAGACTGCGTTGACCTGGATCAAATCCTGAAGCGGACGGGCGCAGATGTCGCAGGCAGCACACAGCCCGCGAACGGGTTGTTAACAAAGATTTTTTTGAAAAACGTGGTCCCTGAAACACGCCCGGCAGAGCTCCGAGCAAAAGAGCCGCCGCAACGATCGGGTATAAGGGCAGCCCCGCACAAATTATATTTTTACTCAAATTCAAGAGATTTCACTTTTCGTTAATTTCAGCTGGCCAAAATAATATAAATTTTAGGAGTGCGTTCCATGAGTCTTGCTGCGTCTCAGTGCCATTCATCTTTCCTTAATAACCGTATCTTTTCCCAGGCTAGCCGTGTGACCCTTGCCGCCGCCTTGCTCAGCCTGTTTGTCACATTCAGTCCCGCCATTGCCCAGGTCGAAGGGGATGGCTCGATTTTTAACGTTCCGGGGGAAGGCCCCCCTTACGTCTCACGGCTGCATCCACGTTATTGGCCGCCAATGCCGAAGAAAAACCCTTATTATTTCGAAGGCCAGGGCCGCTATGACGCAGCACCCTTCGCCGAATATGATCGTTCTCCACACCGGAAGAAGGCGCGGACTTATGTCAAAAAGCGCAAAAAATTTGTGGAAAAATATGAGGATCATGATCTAGAGGATCGGACCGATATAGCCGAAGATCATATTGACCACGACGACGGCAAATATCCCCGCCGCCGCGAGCATGTTTATGCCGATCGCCGCTATGAC
>CAZMAC010000721.1:0-1506 GCA_964564085.1 uncultured Hyphomicrobiaceae bacterium | reverse complement strand
ATCCGTATGCAGCGTGCTGCTCCACTACCTTGAGCGACGCAAACAGTTTCTCGGCAAGCGCCGCTCGGACTACGTGTTCGTTTCCAATCGTGGCACGCGGCTCGACCTCGGTCGCGTTCAGCGAGTCTTTTACGCACTGTCGCGTCAAACCGGCCTGCGGGCACCGAGCGTGAGCAATGGCCCCAGGCTGCACGACTTCCGACACCGCTTTGCAGTTCAAGCGCTTACCCGCTGGTACGAGTCGGGAGAGGACCCGGCGCGACGCCTGCCGGCGCTGTCGACCTATCTCGGACACGTTCGCGTGGCCGGGACCTATTGGTATCTCAGCAACTCGCCGCAGCTCATGGCGCAGGCGATGGTTAGGCTGGAGCAGCGCTGGGGAGGGTCACAATGACGGGCCAGCCGACTTTCCCAGCTCTGCTGGAGGGCTTCTTCACACGACGACTGATGGCGCAGCGTCAGGCGAGCGCACATACGATCGCTTCCTACCGCGATACGTTTCGACTGCTGCTGCAATTTGCACAACAGCGGCTGCGCAAAGCGCCGTCAATGCTGGCGCTTGAGGATATCGATGTGCCGCTGGTGGGCGACTTCCTCGACGATTTGGAGAAGGAGCGCCATGTAACGGCGAGGACACGGAACCTTCGTCTGACCGCCATCCACTCGTTCTTCCGCTACGTTGCCTTCGAAGCACCCGCACATGCCGCACAGACCCAACGCGTGTTAGCTATACCGGCCAAGCGGTTCACGCGTGCACTGGTGCCGTTCCTCAGCAGGCAAGAGGTCGATGCGCTGCTCGCGGCACCGGATCGGCGCACACGGTCTGGACGACGCGATCATGCTCTCATTCTGCTCGCGGTGCAGACCGGACTGCGTTTGTCGGAATTGACCGGGCTTCGGCCTCAGGATCTGCATCTGGGGACCGGCGCGCACGTGCGCGTGATCGGCAAGGGACGCAAAGAACGATGTACGCCGCTGAGCAAGAATACCCGGGGCGTCCTCACTGCCTGGATAAGAGAACTGCCCAACTGCCCGGGTCAACCTCTGTTCCCGAATGCACGTGGAGGTTATTTGAGTGCACATGGTGTGCACTACCTATTGGCCAAACACGTCGCCACGGCAACCACTGCCTGCCCGACGCTGAAGCGCAAGCGCGTAAGCCCCCATGTGCTTCGACACACGACTGCGATGGATCTGCTGCAGGAGGGCGTGGAGCAGGCAGTGATAGCGTTATGGCTCGGGCATGAGTCGATCGAGACCACCCAGGTCTATCTGGATGCCGACCTCGAGCTGAAGCAGCAGGCTCTCGACGCCGTCGCGCCTCTTAATGGAAAGCCCGGTCGCTATCGACCAGACGACAAGCTCCTCGCCTTCCTCAAGGGCCTATGACAACGGGGACTATGTCCCGTTGCGCCATGATCCGTCTTGCGCTCGATGCAAGCGGGCATGCGAACGGGACATAGTCCGGCACGGGACATAGTCGATTCTATGGCCAGCTGGCCATAG
>CAZMAC010000720.1:0-1512 GCA_964564085.1 uncultured Hyphomicrobiaceae bacterium | reverse complement strand
CGCGCGGCTCAGAAAAAGGCCGTCGCCCAGAATTGAAATAACCTCCGCAATCGTGCCGATATCGACCGACGGATCGATGCGGCCTTTCGCCCTGGCGTCTGTCAGCAGCCTTTCAAAACTCTCCAGAACAAACTTGTCAATTGCGCAGACGGTCTGACCGATCGCCGGATTTCGCATGGCTTCGGCGTTGATTTCGAGATGCAGACGCAGTTTTTCCGGCGGCTCGCCGAGACAATAGGTTTCGCCGAGCTGTGCCAGGGCCGCCATGAAATCCGGGGCATCGGCCACCGAGGCCAGATCCTGAGCCAGCTTCGTCTTTTCGCGCTCACAAATGCCGGCGATGAGGTCTTCCTTGGAGGTGAAATACAGATAAAGCGCACCGGGGCTTATACTGGCTTCGCGGCAGATATCCTGCATCGATGTGCGGTGGAACCCCTCGCGTGTAAAGCAACGCTCGGATGCATCGAGAATATGCTCGCGCCGGGCGCGCTGGGTTTCCTGGTTGAGTTTGGGCATTTATTGCACTGCATCAAAAACGAATGTTCATTCAGTTTTGATATGACTCTCAACTTTGGCAGAGTCAAGACCGCTTGAAACCGCGCTTTATAGACTTTCGGCGCACGCGTTGGCTCTGAAACGGTCACGGCAGGAAAAGTGTCCGGAGCAGAGGCAATTGCCAGTCGGTCGCGCTGCCTTTCCGGGTTACAATCGATATATGCCGGAACAGCGGCGGATTTCTGAGCGGGCGCGTGCTGATTTTGCGGCCGCCATATCGTTTGACGTCAGGTTTCGGCAGGGCCGTGAAGCCGATCCCGGCCTTGACGCATTCGACGATCGGTTCGACACCGTCGAGGACAATGGTGCGTTCGGGCGGCACGGCCAAATTCGCTAGATGCTGTGAAATCAGTTTGCCGATCCCCGTATTCGGCATGAAATGCAAAAAGGGAATATCCTTCATGCATGTCTCAAGAGGCGTTTCATCGAAGGCGGCAGGCAGCGCATAGACAATTTCCTCCCGCGCCAGATCGCTGAAATTCAGAACGGGATGCTCCATATCGGCGCGCGTCACAAGGGCCAGGTCCAGATGTCCGCGCGCAATTTTTTCCTGAAGGTCTTCCGATAACCCGGTTTCGACATCGAAGCTGGCGTCCGGAACCTTTTCCTGCGTTGCAACGAGAAAGCGAGGTAAAATTCGAATGCTGGCCGTGCCGACGAAGCCAATGCGATATCGCCCCCGCAACCTGTCCCCCGGCAGGCAGGATTTGATCAACTGATCCTCCATATCCGCCATATGTCGCGCGAGAAGGGCGATCTCGCGCCCCATCGGCGTCAGTTTGGGCGGACGGAATGACCGGTCGAAAAGATCGAAGCCAAAATCTTTCTCCAGCCCTTTCATCTGCATACTGACAGCGGGGAGCGTCATGTTGAGGTGGGCCGCCGCCGTTGCAAATGAGCCGACTTCGTGAATTGTGGCGAGGGTTCTGAGTCTGCGTGTCTGCATAAATTCAATTC
>CAZMAC010000719.1:0-1513 GCA_964564085.1 uncultured Hyphomicrobiaceae bacterium | reverse complement strand
CGTCTCCGGCGCAAATTCGCTCTCCACAATCATCCGGATCGCGTTATATCTCATCCACGAGGGCGGGCCAGTGAAAATATGGCGGTAGCAAACGCAATGATTGACAAAGCTATGCGCTGTAAGCCGGCCTAGAACAGGCTCGAAGAAAGCCCGTGCGCGCAATAGCTAATATCCGTTCAGTTTCATAGAAACTTCCGCAATTTCGAAAATAAGCCGCGCCTCCGAGAATGAGAGCGCGGCATAGCGGTACGGCTTTCGCGGAATCAAGCTATCCTTAGACCTGAGGCTGCGGCTCCATTCCGCCCGAATCCGGTTCCGACTCGTCGTCAGGCGGTGTCCGGCCTTTCCCGGCGGAAGGCACGGCCGAGGACGGCCGCTGTGATTGCTTGTCTTCCTTGGCGGTGAACTCACGAACAGGTGGCTTGCCATTCAATAGGTCGATAATTTCCTGCCCGCTCATTGTTTCGTATTCGAGAAGGCCTTTTGCAAGAATGTGCAACTCGTCGATATTCGTCTCTATGATGTCGCGTGCCTTCGCATAGCCGCTCTCGACAAGCTCACGAATTTCTTCATCGACAAGCTTTTGAGTCTCGTCGGACATCTGCTGAGTTCTCGTCACGGAATGCCCAAGAAAGACCTCTTCCTCATTCTCTCCATAGGCAAGTGGGCCAAGCTTATCGGACATGCCAAATTGGGTCACCATTGCCCGCGCGAGCTGCGTGGCCATCTTGATATCCATCGACGCACCGGACGTGACTTTCTCGTCACCGAACACAAGCTCTTCAGCAACTCGCCCGCCCATCGCGACGCAAATGTCGGCTTCAAGCTTTTGTCTCGTATAGGAGAGTTGATCGCGCTCCGGTAGGCGCATCACCATCCCGAGCGCACGGCCGCGAGGAATAATCGTCGCTTTGTGGACCGGATCAGACCCTTCAACTTTGAGCGCAATCAGCGCGTGGCCGCCTTCGTGATATGCCGTGAGGCGCTTTTCTTCCTCGGTCATGACCATGGAGCGGCGCTCGGCGCCCATCATGACCTTATCCTTGGCATCCTCAAATTCTTGCTGCGTGACCAGCCGTTTCGATCGTCGCGCAGCGAGCAGAGCCGCTTCATTGACAATATTCGACAAATCGGCACCGGAAAATCCAGGTGTTCCACGCGCAATCACGCGCAGATCGACGTCAGGCGCCATCGGGACTTTACGGACATGCACCTTCAAGATCTTCTCACGGCCGATAACATCGGGCCGGGGCACAACGATTTGGCGGTCAAAGCGTCCAGGCCTGAGAAGAGCCGGATCAAGCACATCAGGCCGGTTCGTCGCCGCGACCAGAATGATGCCTTCATTGGCTTCAAAACCGTCCATCTCGACGAGCAGCTGATTGAGCGTTTGCTCCCGCTCATCATTGCCGCCGCCTAAACCGGCACCGCGATGCCGCCCGACCGCGTCAATTTCGTCGATGAAGATAATGCAGGGCGCATTCTTCTTGGCTTGTTCGAACATGTCGCGGAC
>CAZMAC010000718.1:0-1516 GCA_964564085.1 uncultured Hyphomicrobiaceae bacterium | reverse complement strand
CTGGTTATGAATATGTGCGGTCGAGGCGATAAGGACGTTTTCGCCGTAGCGGATTATCTAGCCGTCTATCTTTAAGGTGGTGTTATCCATGCCGGAACGGGAGAAAACCTTGCTACAGACAAGGATCGATGAAAAATTCATAAAACTTAAAGGCGAGGATCGCCCGGCGCTTGTGACTTTCGTTACGGCAGGCGACCCTGATTATCAAACATCGTTGCAATTGCTGCTTGCACTGCCGGATGCAGGGGCGGATGTTATCGAACTAGGAATGCCGTTCTCTGACCCAATGGCGGATGGTCCGGCCATTCAAGCATCCTCTCAACGTGCTCTGAAGGCAGGACAAACATTGAGCAAGACGCTTGGCATGGTCAGCGCGTTCCGGGCGAGCGGAAATACGACACCGATCGTCCTGATGGGCTACTACAATCCAATCTACAGTTATGGTCCGAAAGACTTTGTTCGTGACGCTCATGCTGCCGGTGTTGATGGCCTCATCATCGTTGACATTCCGCCGGAAGCCGATGATGAGCTTTGCCTGCCAGCGCTTGATACAGGCCTGAATTTCATTCGTCTCGCCACACCGACAACGGATGAAAAGCGTCTGCCAGCGGTACTCGCCAATACAAGCGGATTTGTTTATTATGTCTCCATTGCCGGAATTACCGGAACGCGAGCCCCCGATCTCGGTAATGTCAGAGAAAATGTGACCCGTATTAAGAGCCATACAGCGTTGCCGGTCTGTGTCGGTTTTGGTGTCAAGAGTTCGGACCAGGTTTCCGCGATTGGAACTTTTGCAGATGGCATTGTGGTCGGCTCTGCGCTCGTTAACGCCATCGCAAAAAGCCTGGGCGACAATGGGTTGGCGACGTCGTCCACGGTACCAAGCGTTATCGAGCTGGTGTCACAACTCGCGACAGGTGTGACAGGACAAGGCTCACCACGAACGGCGGGACAGATCGACCGAACGGTCTCAGCTTAAGGGGCGTTGAAGCAAAGTGAACTGGATCAACAACGTCGTCCGCCCGAAAATACGCGGCCTTTGGCAGAAAAGGGATGTTCCTGAAAATCTCTGGGTGAAGTGCCCGGAAACCGGACAGATGGTGTTCTACAAGGATGTCGAGGCCAATCAGTTCGTCATCCCTGGATCAAACTATCATTTGCGAATGGGCGCAGAGTTGCGGCTGAAGTCGATTTTCGATCTGGGTGAATTTGAAAAACTACCTTCGCCCGAAGTCCAGCTCGATCCGCTGAAATTTCGTGACGAGCGCCGCTATGTTGACCGGCTGAAAGACGCCAAAGTCAAAACCACGCTGGATGATGCCGTCTTGGCGGGATCTGGCACGCTTGACGGACAGGATGTTGTTGTAGCCGTACAGGACTTCTCATTCATGGGCGGATCGCTCGGGATGGCAGCGGGAGAAGCAATCCTTTCCTCAATGCTCGGGGCGTTTGACGATCGAAGCCCTAATATTTTGTTAGCGGCATCCGGCCGCGCTCGGCCAGCTGCACCGGCTCG
>CAZMAC010000717.1:0-1518 GCA_964564085.1 uncultured Hyphomicrobiaceae bacterium | reverse complement strand
ACGGTGAAACCGTTCAAATCCAATAAAATAGCGCCCCTCAAATTTGCCGCCATCCAGCGAGACAAGCGACTCCGCGTCACGATGCGACGAATTTTGCAAAGGCTGCCCATCTTTTTGCGGGATCGGACCGATACGCGTCTCACTCAATCCGGCAAGCCGTCCGTCCTGATAGGTCAGCTTTGTGCTCAGCCAACTTCCGGCATCGGAAACGGCCAGCATCCGCCCGCCATCGGCGCTGAGCGCAAGTCCGGAATAACCGCCCCAAAATGACGCTGGCGATGTCATGACAAGCCCGCCGCGCCATTCCAGGCGTCCGAAATCACGCCGGTCAGGACGGGATGGGTCAAATGCAATAGGGATCGCCGTAACATTGATATTTTGAGGCGTCAGCTTGCTAATATCGGCCTTTTGCGCAGCCGCTGCCGCCAGGACGCTGATGGCGGCGACAAAGCCCAAGGCAAGAACCGTCTTGATCGGCGAGCGGGCATACATATCCCGCAACAGCTTCCAAAACTTCATGCCTTGATCCTCAAATGCTCAAAAAATGAAATGCCAATGCGCCGGATCGATCCCCACGCAATCATTGGCGAAAATTTAAAGATGCCGATACGACCATGATCTATAAGCTAAGGTCGCAGTCTAAATATTAAAGTAGAATGCCTAAAAAGATCTCAGCGCGGCAGATCGGTATGTCCCATTAAGTACTTGTCGATGGAATGCGCCGCCTGCCGGCCTTCGCGAATGGCCCAGACCACAAGAGACTGACCGCGCCGCATATCGCCCGCGGTGAAGACCTTGTCGCGGCTGGTGCGATATTCCTGCTCATCCGCCTTCACATTGCCGCGCGGGTCCAGATCGATGCCCAGCTCCCCAACCATGCCGTCATGGATCGGGCTGACAAAGCCCATTGCGAGCAGCACGAGATCGGCTTTGAGCTCGAATTCGGACCCCGGCACCGGCTGCATCTTGCCATCGACACGGACGCAATGAAGCTTTTCGACCCTGCCGCCCGAGCCGGAAAAATGCTGGGTCATCGCGCTGAAATCGCGCTCGGCGCCTTCGGCCTGGCTGGACGAGGTCCGCAGCTTCAAGGGCCAGTTCGGCCAGGTGAGCAGCTTATCCTCCACAACCGGGGGCTTGGGCATGATTTCGAGCTGCGTCACGCTGAGCGCGCCCTGGCGGAAGGATGTGCCGATGCAGTCCGAGCCTGTATCGCCGCCGCCAATCACGACAACATGCTTGTCCTTCGCCAAGATCGGCTTGACATTGCCGACCGGCTCACCCGAAACGCGCCGGTTTTGCTGCGGCAGGAAATCCATCGCGAATTCAACGCCATCGAGCTCGCGCCCTTCGATCGGCAAATCGCGCGGCTTTTCAGCGCCACCCGCCAGCAGTACCGCGTCAAATTCGGCCTCAAGCTGCGAGGCCGTCTTGTCGCGCCCGATATGCACATAGCAATGAAAGATAACGCCTTCGGCTTCCATCTGCCGGACGCGGCGCTCGACAACCCATTTCTCC
>CAZMAC010000716.1:0-1519 GCA_964564085.1 uncultured Hyphomicrobiaceae bacterium | reverse complement strand
CGACCAGACGGCAATGCTTGCCCGTTTTGGTGCAATGGCAAGAATACCGCCGCCCACACCGCTTTTGCCCGGCAATCCGACCCGGAAGGCAAAATCACCGGATGCATCATAATGACCGCAGGTCAGCATGAGCGCATTGATTCGGCGCGCCCGCTCGGCCGAAATGATTTGTTTACCGGTGTGGGGATCACATCCGCCATTGGCAAGAAAAAGCCCTGCCCGGGCGAGCTGAATGCAATTCATGCTCAAGGCGCAATGATGAAAATATGCCTCCAAACAATGCTCAACAGGGCTTTTGATATTGCCGAAGCCTTTCATGAAATTGGCGAGACTGGCGTTGCGGAAGCCGCTTTCGGCTTCGGAGCGGGAAACTTCGGGATTGATGGCAATACTGGGATCCTGCGAAAGGCCCTGAATGAACTTGGTAATCTCAGATATTGCTGTCGATGGAGTCCGGCCAGCGAGGATGATATCAGCAATAACGATGGCGCCCGCATTAATGAACGGATTTCGCGGAATACCGTTTTCGCGTTCAAGCTGAACGATCGAGTTGAACGGTGTGCCGGAAGGTTCCCGCTTCACCCGGTCCCACACTTTATCAGCCGCTTTTTCCAATGCGAGCGTTAACGTAAAAACCTTTGAAATACTTTGCACCGAAAACAAGTCCTCAGCATCGCCAGCGGTGAAAAGGCCGCCATCAATCATACTCACCGCGATCCCGAATTTACGCGGATCGATGCAGGCCAAGGCTGGGATATAATCGGCGACGCGTCCCTCTTCGAGACGCGGCTTGATCCAGCCGGAAATGTCACGAAGCAAGGATTTGAGGTCCAATTCCGTCAAATCTGTTATTCCTTTTTTCTGAGGGCCGGACTTGTATCTACTCTTGTTTTCTTCAGCCATTAGTCTTAAATTACCATCATCGACTTTGGGCCGGACGATTGGGCCGTAGACCCCTGGCAACGCCAGGCGCGTGTTCAGATCCCCTCACCAAATTTCGACGAACCGGGCAACATAAATGCGTTTATTCGTGTTTCTTGCTCATCACACTACTACTTTGAATAAGGACTTCCTATGAATACCGGTGTCGTTAAATTCTACAACGCACAAAGAGGTTTCGGCTTTATCCAACCGGACGATGGCGGCAAGGACGTATTCGTTCATGCAACGGCTCTTGAGCGTGCCGGCCTTCGCGGTTTGGCTGAGGGGCAAAAGGTTAGCTTCGATACACGCGAAGATCGCCGGACTGGTAAGATCGCCGTCGATAACATCCAGGCTGCTTAACAAGTAAGATTGCAGCGTCCAAACACGCTGCTTGAGGAAGCCGTCCCTGATCGGGGCGGCTTTCGCATTTTGAGGTGACAAGCCAGGCTCAACTTCTGCAGCGTGTCTCCCAAAAGTGGGCACCGATTTTGGAACAAAAGACACGCACAAACAAACAACTAAAGCGTGTCTGATTGGACACTCAGCCGCGCTTGTAAGGATTTTGTATTGTGGTATTGTGCCCTTCGTATTAAAG
>CAZMAC010000715.1:0-1521 GCA_964564085.1 uncultured Hyphomicrobiaceae bacterium | reverse complement strand
GGCGCAAAACAGTCATCGACCATTTCATCGGTGACATCTTCAAGCGTTGCAGGCTGCCATTTCGGCGATTTATCCTTGTCGATGAGCGCCGCTCTCACGCCTTCATGGATATCCTGCCGGGCAAGGAATCGGCATACAAGCCGGAACTCAATCTTAAGCTCGTCCTTAAGCGTTGATCTCGTGCATCCTTCGCGGATCAGCTTCAAAGCTACTTTCAAACTCAGTGGCGCTCGCTGACGTAGTGTTGCGGCCGTTTTTTGCGCCCACTCAGCATGGTCTCCAACCTCCGCATCGAGACGCGAAAGAATGGCTTCGACGCTCTCGGCGGAAAAAACACGATCGATCACGGGACGAAGACGCTCAAGTTCGCTCTCGCCCGGGTCGGAGTGTAATTCTTCAAGAATCGGATCGATCGGATCGCCTTCGATCATGGCATGGCGTATCGTATCAAAACTGCCCGCATCGACACAGTGGCTCGCTACGCCAAGATAATAACCGTCGGCGCGTCCGACGCTGTCCCCCGTGAGCCCAAGATAAAGGCCGGTTTCGCCCGGAAAACGGGATAGGAAAAAACCGGCACCGACATCAGGAAAAAATCCGATGCCGGTTTCCGGCATGGCGAATATGAAATTTCCCCCCGCAACCCGATGCGTGCCGTAAAGCGAGATCCCGACGCCGCCGCCCATGACGATTCCATCGATAAGTGAGACATGCGGTTTCGTAAAACGCTCAAGCGTCCAATTATGCTGATATTCGTCGCGAAAAAACTGTAGAGCGGCCTCCATATTTTGTGAAAGACCAGCGACGAGAGAGCGTATATCGCCGCCGCCGCAAAAGCCGCGACCCGGCACGGCTTCGAGAACAATGCCGTAAATTCTTGGGGTGGACGCCCATCTCAAATACTGGCTCTCCAGCACCTCGATCATGTTCGCTGTCAGCGCATTGAGCGCTTTTGGCCGGTTCAGTGTCAGAAATCCCGCACGGCCTTCCTCGCGGACAAGAATTTCATTGGTCAAATCGGACATTGAGTCTCCCGAAAGCTGTGCGTTTCCACCCGAAAAGTTATAGCTGCGGCATTGCGAATGATTGAACCGCCTTTTCCAGGCTATACATCGACAAAAGACCTGGACAATAGAAACAATATCCCATGTGAGCCACTGATAGGCTCAATGAGGCAGCCAATGACCGCTGTATGGAAGACGATTTCGGTGATTTTGATTGCGTCTTGCTGGTCTGTTGCAGGATTGGGCCAGGCGCGAGATGTGCCGCTCCCAGCTCACAAGCCGGGCTATGTCGTTATGCCCGAGAAACGCTCCGATACTGCAGAGATCGAGGTTCCGGAGCCGAGAGCGTCGGATTCAGATGCCGATGACGAACCGATCAGCCCTGCACGGGGGCAAGCTGCAATTGAAGCAGAGCCGCCGCTTCCCGACCGTGCGCCCCCGCCCTCAATGCGCAGACCCAAGCGTGCGGCTGAAAAATATGGCCCGCCACCGCCGCCTGAAAGCTGGACCCCGCAGC
>CAZMAC010000714.1:0-1527 GCA_964564085.1 uncultured Hyphomicrobiaceae bacterium | reverse complement strand
GGTGACGCCGGACGGCGAGCGCACCATGAACACGCATCTTGAGCCAATACGGAACTCAGTTCGGCTGAACTCGACCCTGACCTCATCCGAGGGGCAAAAGTGCTTTACCTTGAGGGATATTCCTTCGATGGTCCGAAAGCGAAAGAGGCATTCTACGAGGCGGCGAAGATCGCGCGCGACGCCAAGACAACGGTGTCTTTGACGCTGTCCGATCCCTTCTGTGTCGAGCGCCACCGGGAGTCCTTTCTCGATTTCATCAAAGGCGGGGTCGATCTCCTTTTCGCCAATCACCTGGAGCTTCTATCGCTCTACCAGACGAAGGATTTGAGCGAAGCATACGGGAAACTTCGCAAGGATTGCTCTTTGGCCGCGGTCACGCAGAGTGAAAAAGGCTCAATCATTGTCACGCCCGACCGCATGGTCGAGATCAATGCGGAGCCGGTCGCAAAAGTTGTCGATACGACAGGAGCCGGAGATCTTTACGCCGCCGGGTTTCTCTTCGGTTTTGCACAAAACTTCGATTACCACACTTGCGGGCGTTTCGGCAGTATAGCCGCCGCTGAAGTGATTTCGCACATTGGACCGCGCCCGGAGGCCTCGCTTTCCGAATTGGCGAAAGCGCGAAATCTCATCTAACGGCAATCGCAATAGATCTGAAACCGGAGGTGGAGACCTGGGAACGGGTTTTGCGCTTTGAAATGCAATAGCATCAGGATTTGCAGCGCATTCGCTCTATCTCCGCAACTCTATCATAGATCGTAACAGTCATGCTCCCACCGGACTTCAGCCTCGCGCACGGCGCAGCGTTGTGTCTCTTGCTCGGTTCGTGGTTTAGCTATTCGGCTTTGCTCTCGATCCTGGGCCGGGGGACACTGAACTCTCAGCTAGCCGTGGTCCGACAGCATTGGATTTCCGCCGCAACGCAACGCGGTGGCAGTCCGTTCGATGCCGTCCTATTGGGACACATCCTCAATTCGACCGCTTTTTTCGGCTCGGCGACGATGATCGTTTTGGCAGGGGTTCTGACGATGTTCGCTGGGCTCAAGAGTATCCATGAAACCATATCGCAGCTTGATTTCATTGCACAAACCAGCATTGAACTCTTTGCGCTGCAGATGGCCCTGCTTGCCTTCATATTGGCTTTGTCGTTCTTCTCCTTCACCTACGCCTTGCGCAAAATGATTTACACGATTGCACTGGTTGGCGCTTTGCCCAAGAAATCGGATGAATGTCCGACACATGATGCGATGGTCTCAAGCGCGGCTGCGGTTTTGTCGGAGGCGGTCAAGACCTTAAATTTTGGCATCAGAGGGTACTATTATTCGGTTGCCGCGATCTGTCTATTCATCTCTCCTTATGCCTGCGTCATTGCCACATTGGTCGCGACGGCGGTTCTCGTTTTCCGGCAATTGGCGACACCGACCGCAAGGGCCATCGAGCGCTATGTCGAGGCCGCGAAATGCCTCCCATAGCTAGTGTCCCGATTCCGAAATTCGCCTGATTATTGCAGCACGTTCCGTAGCGAAT
>CAZMAC010000713.1:0-1529 GCA_964564085.1 uncultured Hyphomicrobiaceae bacterium | reverse complement strand
ACCACGCCACATATCCACGACACGGCCGTAAAGTCCCATCAATCCAGGAATGCGCAGAGCCCCGCGAGAGCCTTCGGCATCGATACCGGCGGCGGCAAGCATCCAATAGAGCGAGCGCGCCGCAACCCCTAGCTGGGCAAGCCCTTCACCGGGACGGAATTGCAAATCGTCTTTGATACGGCCCAAAGCGGATTTATAGGGCGCCATTTGCTCGAATCGCGTCATCAGCACATCGAACAAACGATCGCGGGCTGCCTCGCCGAGATCGGCAGGATCGCTCTTTGCAAGGACCGCGTCATCGACGGCCCGACTGAAAGCGGCCAGAATATCGGCTTTGGAGGAAAATTCCTTGCGCAGATCGTTGAGCCCGACGCCCGCCTCATGAGCGATCCTGTCAAGGCTGAGCCCCGCCCACCCGTCTTTTGCGGTAAGGCGCATGGCTGCATCGATGATTTTGTCGCGGTTGCGTGTCAGGTCAAGCATCCGGGGACTCCTTTGCGGGTGGCGGCGAGGCTGGGCCGTAAATAACGATGACATAGACCTAATAGCTAATCTTTACGACTTAAAGGTTCATAACGCCGCGATGTTGGAGACGATTCCGCATCTCAGCTGAAATGCGTGCCTTTTCCGAGCGGAAACCCGCGCAAAAATTCAACGCCCAGCATCGGCTTTTTCCCCGCGCGCTGAACGCGCGTGAAGCGCACCGCTTTTTGCCCGCAGGCCACCGTCAATTGCGAGTCGAGAAGCATGCCCGGGTCCCCCTGTCCGGGGACGACCAGAGATCTTAAAACCTTGATGCGTTCCCTGCGGCCTGACAACAGTGCCTCGAACCATGCGCCGGGAACGGGTGAAAGGGCGCGGATCTGGTTATGGACCTCGGACGCCGGGCGTGTCCAATCGATACGCTCATCGTCCTTGGTAAGCTTGGCGGCGTAGGTCACGCCCTCCTGTGGCTGGGGGCGGCATTCCAGCTGCCCCTCGCTCAAGCGATCCAGTGCCCGCGCTATGAGTTTGGCGCCCAGGAGCGAAAGTTCGTCATGCAACTCGCCCGCCGTCATATCCTGGCCAATCGCGATGCGCTCGCCAAGGCAGATCGGCCCGGTATCTAGCCCCTCATCCATCTGCATGATGGCAACACCGCTATGCGTATCGCCCGCCATGATCGCGCGCTGGATCGGAGCCGCGCCGCGCCAGCGGGGCAGGAGCGAGGCATGGATATTCAAACAGCCATAATGCGGCGCATCGAGAATGGCTTTTGGCAGGATCAGCCCATAGGCAGCAACGACCGCGATCTCCGCATCGAGGGCGTAGAATTCATTTTGGGCGTCGGCTTTTTTTAATGATTTCGGCGTGTAGACCGGAATGCCCGCTTCTTCGGCAAAGTGATGCACGGCCGATTTGCGCATGATCATATTTCGCCCCGCCGGACGGGGCGGCTGGGTGTAGACGGCGAGGATATCGTGTCCTGCCGCGACGAGTTCGCTCAAAGGAGGCACGGCAAAATCCGGCGTGCCCATGTAGATCACTCT
>CAZMAC010000712.1:0-1532 GCA_964564085.1 uncultured Hyphomicrobiaceae bacterium | reverse complement strand
CGAGCAGGATGATGTCGTAATCGTAGATCTTGCCGAGATCGACGCCTTCCTCACCCAAATTGGTCGTAAAAACATTGAAGACTTCGGAGAGCAGCATAAGCTCGATGCTTTGAGCCGTGGCGCCGTCGTCTTCGATAAGCAAGACCCTCATCCTGATTCCTCTTTTTCGTCTCGGAGCCCAGCGAGCCGGTTCGCTTTGCCGCATCGTTTGCCGCCAGCGCGATGCGTGTGGGCAGGGTTAACTTCAGGTCAAAAGTAAACGGAACAGGTTAACAAATGACTGCTTTACAGGGATCTGGATGGAGCTTTGGGACCAAGTTGTTTACGTAAATACACGTAAAGCGTGTGGTAACGGGGACGCAACGCCGATCCAGGAAACGCATTTTACGCGGGACAGGGACGGAACGCAGGAAAGCAAATCAACTTGATC
Organism: uncultured Hyphomicrobiaceae bacterium; assembly: GCA_964564085.1. Classification (GTDB taxonomy): domain Bacteria; phylum Pseudomonadota; class Alphaproteobacteria; order Rhizobiales; family Rhodomicrobiaceae; genus JAHQVI01. Next base: position 1,102 of record CAZMAC010000712.1, on the reverse strand, counting down.
AACTGATATATTAGCATCTTGTCGAAAGCAAATAAAGCCTAGTTTTCATAGATTTGCCTGAGAAAAGCAAAAGAAAACCCATCAATTCGACAGACTATTGCAAACTGGTCAGCCGTCTCAAATGATCTCTATTCACCAAACAGAATGGCAGGACACTCAAAACGAATCACCACCAAGGAGAAATTAGCAGAAATTGTGACGCATCCATAGGTTGCGCACCGGTTTTTTATCCGGAAGCCTGGACGCTGTGGCATGCAAGCATCTTTTTGTGGTTTACCGCCATTTAATGTCTCGCAGGCATAGTACTCCTGGGCCATCGTGCGACGCCGCTCATGGGCATGAAATGCGGCGCCGCCAAAGAGAGGAGACTTGCCGTCACCGCGGCAGGCACGTATGCGCTATGAGATCAAATGAAACCGAGCTGAAGTTGCGTCGCTTCGAGGTTAATGAGAAGCGGGAGAGGATCGCCGATATCGAAGCCATGATCTTCGATTTCAAACGGCTAGTGGAAGACCTCACCCATCAGATCGAGGTTGAAGAAGAAACCAGCCGCATTCGCGACGTGAACCATTTCTCCTATCCGACCTATGCCAAGGCCGCCCGTCAGCGCCGCGAGAATCTTCTTGATTCGATCAAGAGCCTGGAGGGCAAGCTCGAAGAGGCACAGGCCGATCTGAATGAGTCGCATGAAGAATTGAAAAAATCGGAACTGGTCGAGGAGCGCAGTCAGATCAACCATGACCGCTCTGCGTCAAGGATGCATGGGCCTCAATCAGATGACGATACGCAGCGTGCCTATTCATACGATACCAGAGCTTAATCTTGTACGATTCCGTTGCGTTGCAAGAGACGATTGTATTCGCTTCGCGCCTTAACGCGAATTGACTGAATCTATGTCCGCTAGAGCATCGGATCGAAAAGCATGTCCCCACGGAGGTGGGGATGCGAAGCGGTGTCCGGATAAATCCGATGCTAAAACAAACAGATAGAGCGGCACGGCCGATTCCGATTTGAGATCCGCCGCTCTACAGCGTGTCTCCCAAAAGTGGCACCGGTTTTGGGACAAAAGACACGCTAAAACAAACAACTAAAGCGTTCCGGT
>CAZMAC010000711.1:0-1537 GCA_964564085.1 uncultured Hyphomicrobiaceae bacterium | reverse complement strand
ATTTTCGCCAGTTCGGCATCACCGTTGCGGCCGCCGTTCTGTTCTCGCTGCTCGTGGCGCGTTTGATAACGCCCTTGCTCGCGGCCTATTTCATGCGCGATCACAAAGAGAAAGAAGAGCGCGAAGGCTGGCTTTTGCGCCAATATACGCGGCTGATCGCATGGTCCGTGCGCCATCGTTTCATAACGGTGCTAATGGGTCTCGGTATTTTCGCCGGCTCAATCGGCAGCATGTATTTGCTGCCGCAAGGCTTCCTTCCGGCCGAGGATGCGGCGCGCATTCTGATTGCGTCCGAGCTGCCACCGGGGTCCCGTCTTGAAGAAACCAAGCGCATGACCGATCAGGTCACGAAAGTTCTGCGATCTTACCGGGAAGTTGAGAATGTCTTCGTCGATGGCGGGCGCATCCTCGGTGTTGCAGGCGGCGGTGAAGAGGTTCGCAAGGCAACCTTTGTGATCAATCTCGTCAATAAGGACGACCGCGAGGCTACACAACGCCAGTTGGAACAGACCTTTACGCGAGAGCTTGCGAAGCTTCCGGATGTACGCGCCTGGATTATCAATGAGAATGGCGAGCGGGCGCTGTCCTTGATCGTCTCCGGCTCGGATGGTGATGCCGTTGCCGAAACGGCGCCGCAAATCGTCAGCGCCATGCAGCGTATTCCGGAGTTGAACAATGTGGTGTCCAATTCTGCGCTGGACCGCCCGGAAGTCCGTTTCATTCCGCGCCCGGAATTGGCAGCTGAGCTTGGCGTTTCAACAGAAGGCCTGTCGGAAGTCATCCGTATCGCAACGATCGGAGATATCGATGCCAATCTTGCTAAATTCAACACCGGGGCCCGGCAGATTCCAATTCGGATCCAGCTCGATGAAGATGCGCGCGCGAATCGGCAAATATTGGAAGCGTTGAAGGTCCGCACCTGGGCCGGGGCTGCAGTCCCGCTCGTTTCGGTTGCCTCCATTGCGGTCGGTCAGGGGCCATCCTCAATCGACCGCTATGACCGCCAGCGCCGCGTCATCATCGGTGCAGACCTTGTCGGCACGGATGCGCTCGGTATTGCGCTTGAGAAGGTTTTTGAGCTTCCGGAAGTCCAAGCGCTTGAAAATAATCCGGGCGTTGGAATGAGACAGACCGGCGACGCCGAAGTGATGGGCGAAGTGTTTGAAAGCTTCGGCTATGCGATGGGCGCCGGGATCATGATGGTTTTCAGTGTTCTTATTTTGCTGTTCGGCAGTTTCCTGCAGCCCATCACGATCCTGTTTTCGCTGCCGCTATCGATTGGCGGTGCGATCTTTGCCTTGCTGATTACGGACCGCCCGTTCAGCTTTCCCGTCGTCATCGGCATTTTGATGCTGATGGGCATCGTGACGAAGAACGCGATCATGCTGGTTGATTTTGCCATCGAGGAAATGGCGCGCGGCGTGAAGCGGTTCGATGCCATCGTCGATGCCGGACGTAAGCGTGCGCGGCCGATTGTGATGACGACCATCGCAATGGCGGGCGGTATGTTGCCGAGTGCTCTGGCGCTGGGAGCTGG
>CAZMAC010000710.1:0-1537 GCA_964564085.1 uncultured Hyphomicrobiaceae bacterium | reverse complement strand
CAGGTGTAGGCGTGATATCCGCAGCCGACGATGCAGTAATGGCAGACGACATTCTGTTTCTTCGCATTCGCCGGAATGATCGGCAGACGGTCGGTGTTGCGTTTATAAGCCATCTCGCGATCCTCCCTTACGACAGCACATTGTTGAGACGGCCATAGAGCAGCTCATCCAGCCCTTCGGCATAGATGTCGCCGTTGCCGTCGACGTTCAGAATGTATTGCGGGAGGTTCTGTGTTGACTGCCCCCAGACCTGCTGGCCGCCCTTCTCGACATCGAAGCGGGAATAGTGGCCAGGGCAATTCAGCGTCCGATCGTCCGAATTATAGGTCATCGGGAAGCCCTTATGGGGACAGATCGTGGAGTAGCCAACAATGTCCCCATCCGGTCCCGCGCCGCCCTCGACACGCTCTCCTAATTTCAAGAGCACGCCCGGCGCGTCTGCGTCCGGATAGCTAACCTCAAGCGGTTCGTTGACTTTGAGATCACTCACATTGGCCAGGCGATTGGAAGGATAGGCAACTCTGGCAAGCTGGGGCGCGGCCTTTGCATCGGCAGGTAAAGTTGCGGCTGTCGCGAAACCGGCCGCGGCGAGCCCCGACCCTCGCAAAAACTGGCGCCGGCCTACGTCGACTAGATTTCGGCAACGTTTCATCTATTTCCTCCCTGATTTTTTGAATACGCAAATTCAACGGATGTGACTTAATTCATCAAATTAATTAGATGTTTAGCATATTTTTTAATTCTTTTCAGCCTCAGATAAGCCCAGAAACATTAAAATTAAGATTCTACGGGAGAGGTGAAAAAGAAAAACGTTTTCAAACATGTCCTAATCACAAGAATTGTGAAAACATCTTATTTACAGAAACACGAGAGATTAGATTGCCAGAAATTGTGAATATTATGGAAGAAGGGAAGGTGAATAAATTCATATTCGCGCATACGTAAATGCACTTATGAAATTTATTTGCTATGAAATGATGTATTTGAGAACCGACTTTTGCGTAGAGGCAAAGAACGCAGGCCGCTTTGCCGTCGTTGAGCAAGGACTCATGAATTGGGGGGTTAATTCCGTAGGGTTTTGGCTTTACCCGAAGATTGATTGATATCCGGCGACTCGTTACCGAGCTTGGCCAGCGCCTTCGGTCCGGGACCGCGCATGTAATATTTTTCCGGCCGGTATTGTCGCTTGGTGTGGCGCACCAGAAATCTCACCAACGCATTATCCGTCAGCAGAGACTTCAACTTCTGCATGGCGAGATCCCTACGGTCACGAGGGTCATCATCAGCGATACCCGTAGTAGAGCGAGACGGCATGTTGAGCCTCTGCAAAAAAGAGCCACCGCGACGCGCCAACGCCAATCAGGTGAACCAAAAAAGCAATGATAAGTATCGGAGCCGTAAACGGCACAGCCATCACGATCCCTATGCATACAATAGGGAAAATGAATGCGCCATTAAAGGCGAGGCGGCGAAGTGTTTCCGCATGTTTGCGGCCAACACGAAAAACCATTTCTTTCATCAGATAGTTTGGCGAGGT
>CAZMAC010000709.1:0-1542 GCA_964564085.1 uncultured Hyphomicrobiaceae bacterium | reverse complement strand
GGGTAAATTTATAGGTTCGAGGGTTTACGGATCAAGTCCGCGAACGACGTAGGATTTGCCAAAGAGCTGGAACGACGCAGATGCCATGCCGGGCTTGCCTGTGCCGGACCTGATCCGGGAACCCGGCACCCATGCCGACGATGTGACCATAATGCGCTTTCAAAACCGTTTCACATGAAACGCGCGGACAGCTTTACGCGGCGGGGCGAAACGGGTAATCTGCGCGCGAATTTCCGGACAGTGGAACGGTTTGAGCGGGCTTATGAGCCGAGCAACTTTGTTTGCTGATGGATCAAATTGACCTGACATTTCGGACTGCTAGATTGCGTTTCAATTCATCGGAATAGGGCCGAAATGTCAGGTTTGATCCACTATGACGTGATTGTAATTGGTGGCGGGCATGCCGGATGCGAGGCAGCCGCTGCGGCTGCACGCATGGGCGCGCGCACGGCGCTGATCACGCATCGGCCCGAAACCATCGGCGAGATGTCCTGCAATCCGGCCATTGGCGGGCTCGGCAAGGGGCATCTGGTCCGCGAGATCGATGCGCTGGACGGGCTGATGGGCCGTGTCGCCGACCAGGCGGGCATTCAGTTCCGGATGCTGAACCGCTCGAAAGGGCCCGCCGTGCAGGGTCCGCGCGCGCAGGCGGACCGCAAGCTTTACCGCAATGCTATGCGCGCCGCTATCGAGCGCCAAGACGGGCTGGATGTGATCGCTGAGCCGGTGGAGGATCTGATCGTGGCGGGCGAGCGCGTGGCGGGTGTCGTTACGGCCAGCGGTGCTGAATATGGCGCGGCGGCTGTGGTCGTCACGACTGGCACGTTCCTCAAGGGTCTGATCCATATCGGCGAGACGCGCATTCCGGCGGGCCGCGCGGGTGAAGCGCCTGCGATTGGGCTGTCCGACCGGCTTTACGGCCTCGGTCTGCGCATGGGCCGCCTGAAGACCGGCACGCCCGCGCGGCTGGACGGACGGACCATCGATTATAGCGGCTTGCAGGCGCAGCCCGGCGATGAGCCGCCTGTGCCGTTTTCTTTCCTGACCGAGCGGATCGAGACGCCGCAGACCGTCTGCCACATCACCCATACGAGCGACGAAACGCACCGGATCATATCGGACAATCTCACGCGCTCCGCGATCTATTCCGGCCAGATCGAGTCCACCGGGCCGCGCTATTGCCCGTCCATCGAGGATAAGGTCGTGCGCTTCCGCGAGCGCGGCAGCCATCAGATCTTCCTGGAGCCGGAGGGGCTGGACGACGATACGGTCTATCCGAACGGGATTTCGACTTCGCTCCCCGAGGAGGTCCAGGAGGCTTTCATCCGTACGATTCCGGGGCTCGCAAATGTCCGGATTGTGCGGCACGGCTATGCGATTGAATATGATTATGTCGATCCGCGCGAGCTGACGCCAACGCTGGAGGTCAAGCGGCTACCGGGGCTGTTTTTGGCGGGCCAGATCAACGGCACAACCGGCTATGAGGAAGCAGGCGGGCAAGGGCTGGTCGCGGGCGTCAATGCGGCGCTTAAGGCAGGTGGA
>CAZMAC010000708.1:0-1542 GCA_964564085.1 uncultured Hyphomicrobiaceae bacterium | reverse complement strand
GGTGCGGCGTGTTCGCGGGAGATCAGAATATAGGGGAACGATTTATCGTCCCGCATCAGCACATTGAACGTCGGACGAAAGCGTTTGATCAGATTGGCTTCGAGCAGCAGCGCTTCGGACTCGGTTGCCGTGGTGACGAATTCCATAGACGCGGTCGCCGCGATCATCCGCGCAATACGGTTGGTATGGCCGCCGAGCCGCGTATAGTTCGAGACGCGCGCCCTGAGGTTACGCGCCTTACCGACATAGATCACATCACCGCGCGCATCCATCATGCGGTAAACGCCTGGCCCGGTGCCGAGATGCTTCAAATAACCCGCAACGACCGCCGGCCCGGTCGCTCTCTTACCGGCTGTTGCAGCCGCTTCGTTTTCCATCTCGCCCAAACTCATCGCTAATCAGCCGGATAATCCCAAGGCCCGCGCGGCAAACGGCCAGCCGGGCGCGGCGAAGGTGCAAAAATCAGGAAGACCGGCAAGAGTAAAAGCCCGGCAATAAAACCGCCAATATGCGCCCACCATGCGATCCCGCCCATTTTCGGCATCAAAATATCCCAGGTGCCCTGCAGAAGCTGAATGGCAAACCAGATCGCAGCATAAGCGAGCGCCGGGATGGTGAAAATAAACGGGATTATCACGATTGGAACAAGCAGAGTAATCCGCGCTCTTGGAAAACGCACCGCATAGGCCCCGATGACTCCGGCGATCGCCCCAGAGGCACCGATGACAGGGACCTCGGAGAGCGGGTTGAAATAGCCATGCGCATAAGTCGAGACGCCGGCGCAGCACAGATAGAAGATCAAGAATTGCAGCGAGCCAAGCCGGCCTTCGAGCGTTGAGCCAAAAATGAACAGCGTCCACATATTGAGAATAATATGCAGCCAGCCGCCGTGAAGAAATGTCGCTGTCAAAAAGGGATAGACATCCCATGCCGTCACTTCTGTCCGTAACTGGCCTGCAGCATCGAAAAATGCATAGGGAACGAGCCCAAACTCATAGGTGAAATGGATCGCGTCTATATTTCCCAAATTGATCTGAATGAGAAAGATCAATGTGTTGATCACGATCAGCGAGTAAACGACGGTGGGCGTTCGATCTTTAGGGACGGAGTCGCGAAGTGGAAACATAAGGCAAATGACGCCACTAAATCGGCTTTTAACAGGACGATAGTGTCACACGCTGCCTAAAAACCGGATGAACATGCGCCGTGACTTTCCAGCCTCCGGCTGATCGCTTTATTAATCTAATGTATGTGCTTCGCGTGCCTTGAACCAGTCTACAATCGGAATTGCAGCCTCCGCTTGAACTTTTCACTGGTATGAGAAGCAAATCCCGCTTCGGAAATCAGGACAGACAAACTTTTTCATCTTTCGTAACGCACATTGTCAAAGAGCAGCCGCAAAACCCTCGCTGGACGTCGTCCACGAGGTTTTGTTTATTTGCTTGGGCATCAGCTTTGCCGCATCCCGGCTCGCGAACCTTTACGGTGAGCGACAAGCTCTCACCTTGGGCCGGGACAGGCAACCGCTTCGCATCCCCGTCT
>CAZMAC010000707.1:324-1551 GCA_964564085.1 uncultured Hyphomicrobiaceae bacterium | reverse complement strand
GTGGGGCGTTCGGCCCTAAGCCGGGAGGCAGGCAGCACACCATCCGCCAGCGAGGACTCGCCCGCGGGTGCAATTTGCGTTTGGAGCAAACGACAGCGGCTATTGCCTCAGGGGACAAGCATCACATTTGTTAGATAAGAAAAACTCTGAGGCAGATTGAGACAGACATGTTTGAAACCTTATCCGATCGCCTTTCCGGCATTTTCGACAAGCTTACCGGGCGCGGCGCGCTGTCCGACACTGATGTCGCGACCGCCATGCGCGAGGTCCGCCGGGCGCTGATCGAGGCCGACGTGGCGCTCGAAGTCGTGCGCTCCTTCACGGACCGCGTGCGCGAGAAAGCCGTTGGCCGCGAGGTCGTGAAGTCGGTCACGCCCGGCCAGATGGTCGTCAAGATCGTCCATGACGAGCTGGTCGAGACGCTTGGCAAGGAAGCCGAGCCAATCGACCTGAATGCGCCGTCGCCTTTCGCGATTATGATGGTCGGTCTTCAGGGCTCCGGCAAGACGACCACCACCGCCAAGATCGCCGTACGGATGCGCGACCGCGAGAAGAAACGCGTTCTGATGGCCTCGCTCGATACGCGCCGCCCGGCTGCACAGGAACAGCTCAAAATTCTCGGCGAGCAGACCGGGATTGAGACGTTGCCCATCGTCGCCGGTCAGACGCCGCCTCAGATCGCGCGCCGGGCCATGGAAGCCGGGCGTTTCGGCGGCTATGACATCGTCATGCTCGATACGGCTGGCCGTCTTCATATCGACGAAGCGCTGATGACGGAGATGGAGGACGTCCGGAACACTGCCAATCCGCATGAGACACTGTTGGTCGCCGACTCGCTGACCGGCCAGGACGCCGTGAACCTAGCACGAACTTTTAACGAACGAATCGGTGTTTCTGGTATTGTTCTCACCCGCATCGATGGCGATGGACGTGGTGGCGCAGCGCTCTCTATGCGGGCTGTTACCGGCAAGCCGATCAAGCTGCTCGGTACGGGCGAGAAAATCGACGAGATCGAGGAGTTTCATCCCGAGCGCGTCGCGGGCCGCATTCTCGGCATGGGCGACGTTGTCAGCCTTGTGGAGCGGGCGGCCGAAACCATCGATGCCGAGCAGGCCGAAAAAGTCGCCCAGAAAATGCGCAAGGGCGAGTTCGATCTGGAGGATCTCGCTGGTCAGCTTAAGCAGATGCAAATGCTTGGCGGCATGTCCTCGATCCTTGGCATGCTGC
>CAZMAC010000707.1:0-314 GCA_964564085.1 uncultured Hyphomicrobiaceae bacterium | reverse complement strand
AATGAAGAAGCAGATCGATGCCGCCGGGGTCGATGACAGCGTCTTCAAGCAGCAAATGGCGATTATTTCCTCCATGACACCGAAGGAGCGCCGCCACCCGAAAGTCCTGGCAGCGAGCCGGAAGAAACGCATCGCGGCCGGCTCGGGGACCAGCGTGCAGGAGGTCAATAAGCTCCTGAAAATGCACCGCCAGATGGCCGACATGATGAAGCAGGTCTCTAAGGGCAAGGGCGGGCTGGCGAAGATGTTCGGCATGGGTGGCGGAATGCCGGAGGTGACGCCGGAAATGGTCGAGGCAGCCAAGTCCGGCAAGA
>CAZMAC010000706.1:0-1552 GCA_964564085.1 uncultured Hyphomicrobiaceae bacterium | reverse complement strand
TTTGGCTGTTTTCGGATTGGTATTCGCGGCATTGGCCGCGCTGAATATCTTACTTGCTCTGACGGCGTTCACGAATGTCGTCAAACTATGGCCGACGCCCCACAAGAGAAGCTGGCAGAGTTATGTTTTCTGGCCCCTTTTTCGTGGCGGGCTGGGGCTCATCATTGTTCTCGCCCTTTGGCAATTCGCTAGCGCCACGTCCTACGGATTGGAAGCGGCGATTGGCGTACCGCTTGCTCTGATCGGCTTTGGCGTCACAATCTACGGCTATTTCGATCTCGGCATCGACAACACTTACGGCGCGGATGAAGGGCTGGTGACGTCTGGCCTTTATCGCTACAGCCGAAACCCGCAATATGTCGCCTCAATTGTTGGGTTTATCGGTCTGGCCATCGCTGTGGCCACGGCTGAAACCGGTATTCTCGCGATGCTCGCCGTAGGTGTCTATGCGCTGCTTCCCTTTACTGAGGAGCCCTGGCTGTCTCGCGCCTATGGTAACGTCTATGAAGCCTACAAACATAGGACGCCGCGTTTTTTCAGTCTCGAAAAGCTGCTCGATCGCCCCTTATCGGCAGAGAGCTGATGATTCTGCTGCTGACGAAAGTATGTCCAAATGGTCCGGTTCTAGTTGGCGTAAAGCCTCAAAAATCACCTCCGTACCAGCCCCTGGGCGGACGGCGCGCTCGGTCAGATGTCTTCGGAATGCGCGCGCACCGCGCACACCCTGAATGAGCCCGACCATGTGACGCGTCATCGCCGAAAGCTTTTCGCCGCGCTCAAGATGACGTTTGATATAAGGCATCATGCGCAGGATCGCGGCGGCTGGAGATATGTCGTTCGCCGGTGCGCCGAAAAAGCGCTCATCGACTGAGAGCAGCAGGGCCGGGTTCTGATAGGCTGCGCGCCCGAGCATCACGCCGTCAACATGGTCAAGATGCGCTTCGGCGGCGTCAAGATCCGTGATCCCGCCATTGATGATAATTGTGAGATCGCGTCTTGCCTCTTTCAGCCTGTAGACGCGGCCATAGTCGAGTGGCGGTACGTCGCGGTTTTGTTTCGGACTCAGACCGTTCAGCCAGGCTTTGCGGGCATGGATGATGAAAGTATTACAGCCGGCAGCGGCAACGGTGTCGATGAAACGCGTTAAATCACTCTCGCTGTCCTGATCGTCGATGCCGATCCGGCATTTCACCGTGACGGGAATGCGAACCGCATTGCGCATCGCCGCGATGCAATTCGCGACCAGTTCAGGCTCGGCCATCAGACAGGCGCCGAAACGCCCCGATTGCACGCGGTCGGACGGACAGCCAATATTGAGATTGATCTCGTCATACCCAAACGTTTCGCCGATCTGTGCCGCTTCGGCGAGCTCTCCGGGATCACTTCCGCCGAGCTGTAGCGCCACCGGATGTTCGGCCGGATCGAAGCCAAGCAGCTTTTCCCGCTTCCCATGAATAATGGCAGGTGCCGTGACCATTTCCGTATAGAGCAGAGCATGGCGCGTCAGCTGGCGGTGGAAGTAACGGCAATGCCGGTCCGTCCAATCCATCAT
>CAZMAC010000705.1:0-1563 GCA_964564085.1 uncultured Hyphomicrobiaceae bacterium | reverse complement strand
AAAATGGCCGGATTCGCTTAATCAATTTGGTATCAGTTCAGGGGAGCAGGCCAGATTGGGAGAACCTCGCCGATACGCTCCATAGCTTCGTCACAATCGCCTCAATCCAGCTCGCCATCAGAAGACTCGCGCGGAGGTAGACTTTTGAGTCAGGCTCTCATTGCAAAGCGCTATGAGGAGCGCGATCTCAGGCAGACTTTCGGGTCGGCTTATGATCCGCAACGGGCGCAAGCCTCTCCGCCTCGCTCTTGAACGGACGCGACAGGATCCCTTCAATCGCATGATCGACATCGGTTTCTTTCGCCAAAATCGCCTGCACAGCATTACAGATCGGCAGCTCAACGCCAAGTTCGCGTGCGCGCGTGACGGCCGCGGCGGCTGAATAAGCGCCTTCACTGACCGATTTGCGGGCGCCCAAAATATCGACGAGCGCCTTGCCTTCGCCAAGCGCCTTGCCGAGCGACATATTCCGAGATTGTTCGCTCGAACATGTCAGGATCAGGTCGCCCAGGCCGGAAAGCCCCGTGAGCGTTTCCGGCTTCGCGCCCATCGCAAGACCGAAGCGCATCAGCTCGGCAAAGCCACGCGTGATAATCCCGGCCCGCGCATTGTCGCCCAGCTCCCGCCCGGCAACGATCCCGGCCGCGATTGCTAGCACATTCTTGACGGCACCGCCGATCTGTGCTCCAAGCATATCGCCGGACCAGTAGAGCCTCAGCGAGCGGCTGCCAAGCGCGTTCGCTATGCGCAGTCCGATCAGCTCTTCCTTTGCGGCGATCATAACGGCGGCCGGCAGTCCGCGCGCGATTTCTCTGGCAAAACTTGGCCCCGCCAGAACGCCGGTCAACGCATCGGGGAGGACTTCCCCGGCAATATCCGACATCAGCTTGCCGGTGTCTTCTTCAAACCCCTTGGTGCAGATGATCACCGGTTTTCCGTCGAAATGTCCGGAAAATTCCTTCGCCACGCTTCGGAAAAACTGGCTTGGCACCACCATGAGGATCAGATCGGAAGCCGCAACATCGGAAACTTTGGCCGTTGCGCGGATGTCGCGGTCCAGCTTCACGCCGGGCAAATAAATATGGTTGGTGTGCTCGCGATTGACCTCATCGACCGTTTCGGGCTCATAGGCCCAAATCGTAACGTCGCGTCCGGCCCTGCGTGCAGCAATTGCAAGCGCCGTTCCCCAGGCCCCGGCTCCGACAATGCTCACAGTTTGATAGTCCGTCATTTCTTCCGCCCTTGATTAATTAGCCTTTGACGCCCGCGCCGATCGCTTTGGGCGCATTTTCATCGAGCGGCCAGCGCGCCCTTGCCGAGAAATCGACCTCGTAGGGTAGCCCATGAGCCAGCCTTTCCGCGCCGGCCCAGGCAATCATCGCCGCATTATCGCCGCATAGCGCAAGCGGCGGCAGATGAAAACTGAAACCGCTCTCTCCGGCGATCTCCGCCAGGGATTTTCTCAGCCGCTGGTTTGCCGCAGCGCCGCCGGCCGCCACCAGACGCCACGCCGTGCGATCCGCATAGGCATTTCTATAGATACCGATCGCGACTTTAATCCGG
>CAZMAC010000704.1:0-1570 GCA_964564085.1 uncultured Hyphomicrobiaceae bacterium | reverse complement strand
AAGCCTCCCCGACGGGCACCTTGTCCGGCACCAGTCCGCGATTTTTCCAGCGATCGATCAGCCCGGCGAGATGACGCGGCGTCCAGCGCTTCACATCCAGCCGGTCGGCTTCGATGACCTGCTTCAAAAGCCGGAGCTGATCGTCCGTATCGAGCACGGTGAAAGACGGCTGCAGGCCGACAAGCTCGGCGTGGTAGCGCAAAATCCGCGCGCCGATCGAGTGAAACGTGCCGAGCCAAGGCATACCCTCAACCGCGCCGCCCACAAGATTGCCGACGCGCTGTTTCATCTCGCGCGCGGCTTTGTTCGTGAAAGTGACGGCCAGGATCTGCGAGGCAAAGGCGCGCCGTGTCGCTAGAATATGCCCGATGCGCGTCGTCAGAACGCGGGTTTTCCCGGTTCCCGCCCCGGCGAGAACCAGAACCGGCCCGTCAAGCGTCTCAACCGCCTCGCGCTGCTCCGGATTAAGGCCGGTCAAATAGGGCGGCGCCACATGCGCCATCGCCCGCTGCGACAGCGGGATCGGCTGGCCGACCGCCTCCCCCTGCGGTACGGACTCAACGTCCTCAGACCGGCTCGGCGTAGCTGGCCCGGCTTCCAGAGCGGGATGAGGAAAAGTGGGTACCGGTTTTCCGCTCGTCATCCTGCTCTCAACTCTTTGAGTTGATCACTGTCCATGATTTTGGATCGTTTTAATCCAAAATCATCGTGATCGAACGCCTGCTTGCGACTCACGCTCATGCCGGGACTATATCATCATTAATGGCCACTTAATCCAGCCCGATCCTGCCATCCACATGAGGAGATAACAAAACCTCAGACACACCCCTCAAATAATCAATTGACACCCTCAAGTCCTCATTGTATTTGAAAAGCATTATGACACAGATCACCCTCCATATTTATCGACTATCAAGTCGATTGGGTCGCTCGCTACGATATTCGAGCTGACTTTTTGCGCGCCTTTTCTTTAGGTGCTGCGGAGGGGTAATCCGAAAGATTACTGGGTACCGGTGCTTCATTGCTAACGAAGCTGGCCTTTACTGCGCCGTGGGGGTTCGAATCCCTTCCCCTCCGCCAATAGACTTGCGCGCGCTGCAAGCAGCGGGGCGTACACGAGATGGGCTCCTTTCCTTCCAGCGGGCTGTAACCCCGCGGACTATGAAACAGGAAGGCGGGCGTCGTGAGGTTCAACTCCTCGAGAGCCCACCATGCCCTTGTAGGCCAACCGGTAGAGCCGCTGGTCTGAGAGGCCAGAGGTTGCAGGTTCGAATCCTCCCACGCGGCACCAACTACTGTTGCAAGCTATTGATTTGCATAGCTTTTTAAGCGTACTGCGAAGCGGCCCCCAGCTCAACCCCAATCATCTAGATTTTTTGGTTTTTCACCGCCTGACCAGTGTGATGATCCAAAAGTTCGTTCTGAGCTTGCTGCATAATGTGACGAACTTCTGGATCATCACACTAGTGGAGCGAATTTGACATTTGATACCCATTTGCGGCAAACCTCGTTTTTAAATGTCAAATTCAAAAGCTCCACTAGAATCAATAAGTTGCTAGTGGTTCTTGAG
>CAZMAC010000703.1:0-1573 GCA_964564085.1 uncultured Hyphomicrobiaceae bacterium | reverse complement strand
GAGTAATGGTTGATCGCGGCGCGCAGGCCGAGCCCGGTGCGCACGGCTTGTGCGATGCATTCGGTATTGATGACGGGCAGCATGCCGGGCATGGCGGCGTCGACCAGCGAGACGTGGCTGTTGGGCTCGCCGCCGAATTCGGTGGACGCGCCGGAGAACAGCTTGGATTTCGACGTGACCTGCGCGTGCACCTCCAGGCCGATGATGATTTCCCAAGGGCCGGTTGCGCCGTCGATCAGATTTTCCTGGCGTGGCTGTAATGTCATGGCTTTTCCTGAAAATGCTCTAGGCCTTGTCGCCGTCTGTCTTGTGCTGCCCGTTTGACAGCTTTTCTTCCTCATACTGAATGAACCAGCCGATCATCTGCCGCCAGAGCGCCTCGGCCAGCTCCGGCGGGACGCCTTTCTCGGCGGCGCGGGCGCGGACGCGGTCGATCACCTGCTGGATGCGCCAGGGCACGACGGCGTCGGCTTTGTGCGTTTTAAGTTGCCAGGCGCGGTCGACATAGCCGAAACGCTCGGCGACGAGGTCGAGAATCAAGTCGTCCAGCCGGTCGATCTCAGCGCGGACGTGATCCATCGATTCGCAATCTTGTGGCAGACGCACGGACATGGGGCGCAACCTTGCTTAAGCTGATTTCTTCGAGCGGGCTTTCGCCGGTTTTTTGGCGGCCGGTTTCGGGGCGGCGGCAGGCTTGGCTTGCGTTTTGGCAACTTTGCCCGCGATCCACCACGGCTCCGGCATGGGAAAGACGCCCGCCGCATCCTCGATGACCTGCCCGGCCCGCAGCACCGTTTCCTCATCGAAGGACCGGCCGATGATCTGTAGGCCGAGCGGCAGGCCGTCTTTAGAATAGCCGGCCGGAACGGAAATGCCCGGCAGGCCCGCCATATTCACCGTCACCGTGAAGATGTCATTCAGATACATCTCGATCGGGTCGCCGCTTTTTTCGCCAATGGCAAAAGCGGGCGTTGGCGTTGAGGGCGTCAGGATCGCATCGACCTTCTCGAAGGCCTGCTCGAAATCCTGTCTAATCAGTGTACGCACCTTCTGCGCCTTGATGTAATAGGCGTCGTAATAGCCTGCCGAGAGCACATAGGTCCCAATCAGTACACGCCGTTTCACCTCCGCGCCAAAGCCGTGCGAGCGCGTCTCCTCATACATGTCGATGATGTCTTTGCCGTCGGCGCGCGCGCCATAGCGGACGCCGTCATAGCGCGCCAGGTTTGACGAGGCCTCGGCCGGGGCGAGGATATAATAGGCTGGGAGCGCGTATTTCGTATGCGGCAGGCTGATCTCGACGATCTTGGCGCCCGCATCCTTCATCCAGGCGATGCCCTGCTGCCAGAGCGCCTCGGCTTCGGCGGACATGCCATCGACGCGATATTCTTTCGGCACGCCGATTTTGAGGCCTTTGACCTTCTGTGTCAGCGCCTTTTCGTAATCCGGCACCTCGCGGTCGGCGCTGGTGGAGTCCTTCGGATCGTGGCTTGCCATATGGCGCATCATGATCGCGGCGTCCTTCACGGTGCTGGCGAGCGGTCCGGCCTGATCGAGCGAGGAGTCGAATGCG
>CAZMAC010000702.1:0-1575 GCA_964564085.1 uncultured Hyphomicrobiaceae bacterium | reverse complement strand
ATTTTAAACAGTTAGAGCAACTGTCCGCGTCCGGTTGGACGCGCGTTGCTCTAGATCAACCTGCGTTTAGGTGGCATCACCAAAACGCGGAATAGTTGATCTATTTTAAACAGTTAGAGCAACTGTCCGCGTCCGGTTGGACGCGCGTTGCTCTAGAGCGGCGGATCTTTAATGAGAATCGCCGCGCCGCTCAATCTATTTGTTTAAGCATCGGATTTGTTCGAAAACCGCTTCGCACATTTCGGTCCGATGCTCTAAAGGCAGCCATGAAGACGCAAGAACCCCGCACGATTTATCTGAAGGACTACCAGCCTGCGCCTTATCTGATTGACAAGACGGCGCTCGATATCCGGCTGCATCCGAGCGAGACGCGCGTAACAGCACGCCTCGCCATGCGCCCGAATCTAGCCCACAAGGGCAATCGCGACCCGCTCGTTCTGGACGGCGAAAAACTGACGCTGCAGAGCGTCGCGATCGACGGGCAAGCCCTGCCAGAGAGCGGCTATGAGGTCAGCGATAACAGCCTGACCGTCTTGGCTCCGCCGAATGGGCCCTTCAGCCTGGAGGTGGTTTCGCTTTGCGATCCTACGGCCAACAAAGCGCTGACAGGGCTTTATCGCTCCGGCAAGCTTTATTGTACGCAATGCGAGCCGGAAGGCTTTCGACGCATCACCTATTTTCTAGACCGCCCGGATGTGCTGTCAAAATATCGTGTACGGATTGAAAGTGACGCCAAATCGACGCCGGTGTTGCTGTGCAACGGCAATCTTGTTGAAGAGGGGCAAGCACCCGGCGGGCGTCACTATGCAATCTGGGAGGACCCGCATCCCAAGCCGTCCTACCTCTTCGCGCTCGTCGGCGGTAAGCTGGGGATGGTCACGGACAAATTCAAGACCAAATCGGGCCGGACCGTTGAGCTGCGCGTCTATTGCGAGCCGGGTAAGGAAGATCGCTGCAGCTGGGCGATGGAATGCCTGAAGCAATCAATGAAGTGGGACGAGGAGCGATTCGGCCTCGAATATGATCTTGATATCTTCATGATCGTAGCTGTCAGCGACTTCAATATGGGGGCAATGGAGAATAAAGGCCTCAATATTTTCAACGACAAGCTCATTCTCGCGAGCCCCGAGACTGCGACGGATGCGGAATATGAGTCCATCGAGGCGGTCATCGGCCATGAATATTTCCATAACTGGACTGGGAACCGCGTCACCTGCCGCGACTGGTTCCAGCTTTGCCTGAAAGAGGGACTGACCGTTTTCCGCGATCAGGAGTTTACCTCCGACCTGCGCTCACGCGGCGTTAAGCGCATTGAGGACGTCGTCCAGCTCCGTGCCCGTCAGTTTGCGGAAGATAGCGGTCCGTTGGCCCATCCCGTGCGCCCGGAAAGCTTTATCGAAATCAATAATTTCTACACGCGCACCGTCTATGACAAAGGCGCTGAACTTTGCCGCATGATCATGACCATTCTCGGCCAGAAAGGCTTTCGCAAGGGGATGGATCTTTATTTCAAACGCAATGACGGCACGGCCGCGACGGTGGACGAGACCACCCACAGCATCGTCGTCAGCATGA
>CAZMAC010000701.1:0-1575 GCA_964564085.1 uncultured Hyphomicrobiaceae bacterium | reverse complement strand
TGGGAAAACCCTTACGCGACGATGACATTCGACGCCGAAGCGGCGATTGCGTGCGAATTGATGAAATTCGCCATGAACGGCACGCTCTATGAGGGCTCGAAGCCGGTTATGTGGTCGGTGGTGGAGAAGACCGCGCTTGCCGAAGCCGAGGTCGAATATAAGGAGCACACCAGCCCGACGATCTTTGTGCGGTTTCCAATCGCCAAGACCCGGAAAGGCGAAAAAGCCGAATTGATCAAGCATGGGTATCGCGAGATCGCCGCTCATATCGACAAAGCCGACATCGTCATCTGGACGACGACTCCATGGACGATTCCCGGCAACCGCGCGATCAGCTATTCGTCTGACATCAAATATGGATTGTACAAGGTCACCGAAGCGCCGGACGATAACTGGCTGAAGACTGGAGAGTGTCTCGTCCTTGCCGACGCGTTGGCGGCACAGGTGCTGACCGCGGCACGCGTTACCGTGTTCGAGCGGATCGGCTTTTACGACCCCAAATGGATCGAAGCTTGCCGTCACCCGTTCCATGAGCACGGCTATGATTTCGAAGTCCGTCTGTACGAAGGCGATTTCGTCACCGACGATACCGGTACGGGCTTCGTCCACATCGCGCCGGGGCATGGTGCGGACGACTACGGGCTGTTTATCGAGAACCGGAAGAGCTTCGAGGAAGCCGGCATCCCCGACGTGCCGCATACGGTGCGCGAGGATGGCACTTATTTCGCGCATGTCCCGCTGTTTGGCGGCGCGGAGCCGAAACGTGTCATCAACGACAAGGGGAAATTTGCCGACGCCAATGATGCGGTGATCGAGGAGCTGGTCAAGGCGAACGCGCTTGTCGCGCGCGGCAGGCTGCGCCACCAATATCCGCATTCATGGCGATCGAAAGCGCCGGTCATCTTCCGCAACACGCCGCAATGGTTCATCGCCATCGATGAGCCGTCCAAGATCAAAGGCGTCAAGGGTAAGGCTGCAATCCGTGACTTGGCATTAAAAGCCATCGACGAAACCCGCTTCGTGCCGAAATCGGGGCAGAACCGGCTGCGCGGCATGATCGAGGCCCGGCCAGACTGGGTGATCTCGCGCCAGCGCGCCTGGGGCGTGCCGATCACGGTGTTCGTCAATGAGAAGAGCGGTGAGGCTATCCCGAACGCCGAATTCAACGGCTCAAAAGACCTGATCGCGCGCATCACCGAAGCCTTCGAAAAAGAGGGCGCCGACGCTTGGTTCAAGGACGGCGCGAAAGAGCGTTTCCTCGACGGCATCGTCTCCGATCCTGATGAGTGGAAGAAGGTCGACGATATTCTCGATGTCTGGTTCGAGTCCGGTTCGACCCATGCTTTCGTGCTGGAGAAGCGCAAGGATCTCGGTTCGCCTGCCGGCCTCTATCTGGAGGGCACCGACCAGCATCGCGGCTGGTTTCACTCATCGCTTCTGGAATCCTGCGGAACACGCGGCCGTGCGCCCTATGACGCAGTGCTGACCCACGGATTCATCTTGAACGAGAAGGGTGAGAAAATGTCGAAGTCGGAGGGCAATGCCGCCTCTCCGCAGAGCGTAACCAAGCAATAT
>CAZMAC010000700.1:0-1580 GCA_964564085.1 uncultured Hyphomicrobiaceae bacterium | reverse complement strand
ATTTTGTCGCCGTCGATACCGAATTTATGCGCCAATCCACCTATTGGCCGCAGCTTTGTCTGATTCAGCTGGCTGCTCCGGATATCGAGGCGATTGTCGATCCGCTGGCCGAAAAGCTCGATCTGAGCCCGTTTTTCGAACTGATGGCCGATAGCAGCGTGATCAAGGTTTTCCACGCCGCGCGTCAGGATGTGGAAATCGTCTATCATTTGAACGGGATCATTCCCCTGCCGATTTTCGATACGCAGATCGCGGCGATGGTCTGCGGCTTCGGCGAGGCGGCCAGCTATAGCGCACTGGTCAAGAAGCTTCTGCGCAAAAATCTCGATAAAAGTTCCCGCTTCACGGATTGGGCGCGCCGTCCGCTGACTGAAAAGCAGCTCCGTTATGCGCTTGGCGATGTCACGCATTTGCGCGGCATCTATACGAAGCTGAAGGACCGGCTTGAGTTGACAGGGCGCGCGTCCTGGCTTGACGAAGAAATGGCTGCGCTCATCGACGAGAGCAATTACAGAAATGAGCCGGGAAAGGCCTGGCAACGCCTGAAAAACCGGGCACGAAACCTATCGGAACTCGCTGTCATGATCGAAGTGGCCGCCTGGCGTGAGCGTGAGGCGCAGACACAGAATGTGCCGCGCAGCCGCGTCGTGAAGGACGACACGATCTATGATGTGATGACGCAGGCTCCGAAAAGCGTCGAGGAACTTGGCAAATTGCGGACCATCCATGACGGTTTCGCCCGCTCCCAGCGCGCCCGCGGATTGGTCGAGGCCGTCAAGCGCGGGCTGGCGCGCCCCGAAAGCGAGTTACCGGATCTGCCCTCATCCCAGCCTTTGCCACCATCGGCGATCGCGGTCGCCGATTTGCTGCGCGTGCTTTTGAAGGCGGTGTCGGCGGAGCATGATGTTGCTGCAAAGCTTATCGCGACAACCGAGGATCTGGACAAGATCGCGCTGATCGAGGACGCCGATGTCGTAGCCCTCCATGGCTGGCGCCGCGAGCTGTTCGGCGAAAAAGCGCTGGCGATCAAAGAGGGACGGCTCGGCATGACGGTGGCGAACGGAAAGCTTGTGACGTTCCCGGTCGAGAATGGCGCGGCTTTGGGCGGCGGTGATAACGGTCAGGACCGTCCATCGGTTCCCGAGCCAAGCGAAATGTTGGAAAACTAAAGCATTTTCAGGAGAAGTGGGAACCGGTTTTCCGTCCGAAAATGCGACAAAACAATAAGTTTGAGCGTGTTCATGACTCTGATTAAGCCGAACACGCTGTAATGGCCGAATTCGCTCCGGGTTGGCATTTGCACCTGACAATGTGCCGCACAGGGTGAATGATCGATATTTCGGCCACAGTTTCGGGCGCTTACCGTGCTCTTTGCTGAAAAGTGGGTGGCATTCTTTCGGGATCGTACTTTATCTACTGGGTTAGTTAGACAGGCGTAGGCAGTCCTTGATGGGGTTTTTCATTTCGATTATCCGATACGGTTCCGCCGTGCTTCTGGTTGTCGTGGTTGCCGGATGCGCGAGCTTGCCCCGCACCTATTTCACCTCCCAGCAACAGGCGATCGCGCAAATTCCCGGCAT
>CAZMAC010000699.1:0-1583 GCA_964564085.1 uncultured Hyphomicrobiaceae bacterium | reverse complement strand
GAGCTCATGACCGATATGGATGTTGCCATTTGCATAGGGCGGTCCGTCATGGAGAATGAATTTCTCGCGGCCCGTGGCGGCTTTCCGGACCTTCTCATGCAGACCCATTTTCTCCCAGCGCTCAAGCAGCTTCGGCTCAAGATTGGGTAGCCCCGCCTTCATGGCGAAATCCGTCTTCGGCAGAAACAGAGTCTTGCTCCAGTCGCGCGCGTCTCCCGCCGACGCGGCGGCTTTGGCATTGGCGGTTTTTGCGCCCGTCTTCGGGGCGTCTTTGACCTTTTGCATGGAAGGATAATCCTTGGCTGATCGGTTCTCAAATGTCCCTTTTTCAGGACATAGGCAAGAATACGGATTTCGGACCCGGCGCCCTCAGGCGGCCGGGAGACGAATTCGTCCTATGCTGATCACACAAGGGAGCGGTCTCATGGGCGTTTGGGTACAGGAAATTGCTGTAGGCTGCAAGCGAACGGATGCGTCGGCCCGTCATTCGCACAACACATAAAGTCTATATCCAAATCATTATATTGACGATACCAGATCATTTCGGAATGAGTTCCCGCTCTGCTAAATGAAATAGTGCCTACATGGAGCTGGAAGATGCACCGCACATCCCCATTCATTGCATTACTATTTTTTTTGATATCGAGCTTTTTCTCAATTTCGTAGGCAGCAAATGAGAGGAGTTCCGTCTGTGTCGCGTCACGGCTAGGCGAAATATTTCAGATGAAGAAGATCGGCATCATGGTCTTCGGCAATGAATATACCGAACGCCAAATCCCGGAATGGAAATTCGATGACAGCGTGCGCGCGATTGTCGAAAAAGCGCTCAGCAGCCAGTTTGACATCAAGCAGATCGCCATTCCAGTTAAGTTGCGCGGTTCCTTTGACCAGTTACGCGGTAGCCTGCTGACAGATGGCAGGGAAGAAAACGCGCCCATACTGAGCAAATTGCTGGGAGATAAAACCTGCAAATATTTTCTTCTCGTTGCGGCGGCCGGAAGCCAATTCGGCTCATCCAATCAGGCTGTAGGCGGCCTAGGGGTGGTTGAAGCTGAAAGCTTGTTTGGTAATACGCGCTACGTGCATGCTGTTGCGCAAGCGCGCATTTTCGATGGTAAAACCTACGCTTTTCTAGACTGGAAAAACTTGCGAACCGGACAAAATATATTCACGGACTCAATACAAGGACCGCATCAGGAAATTGACGCGAAGGCACATCCCTCTCTTCAGGCCGTAGCAGACGATCCTAAGACGCGGGAGATCCTTTTAAGTCTGTTGGACGAAAGCTTGAAAGAGACATTGCCGGCGATGCTTGCTGTAGACAAACCTGACGCCCTCACCGGTTCGCTAAGCAAACAACAAGGTAAGAAAGGCGATGATTGGGCACCATTCTGATCAGTTAGCGTCATTCCTTTTGCCTGATCTTGCACGCCGCCATACCTCAATCGTTATCTGAGTGGTGCCACAGGCTTGCGGCGAAATAACCATCCTTTGCAATCGACAGCGCAACGGAAACCCTCAAAAGAGGACTAGTGGTTCGATTCAAACATTTGCATCCCACTTGCCGCACCCTCATTTGCAAA
>CAZMAC010000698.1:0-1583 GCA_964564085.1 uncultured Hyphomicrobiaceae bacterium | reverse complement strand
ATGACGCCGAGCCGGATCGCGGCGGAAATCAGATTTGTACAGAATGCCGTCCCGTAGCCCATGAGGGTTGCGGAGAGCGAAAGGTCGTGAGCGCGGGCGGCAAAGCCAATCGCGAGAGGCAGCGTGACAGGCCAGTCCGGCAGAAACGCAGACGGATCGGCTGCCTGATGAGCCCATGCCGCCTTGTAGGCGTCCAGAAAGGCTTGCCCCTGCGTCAGACTTTCCTCGGCGCGCTCTTTCGATGGCTGCAGGGCGGCGGCCAGCTCGGCCAAAGCGATAATGACAGTCTCACTCGGAGCACGCCGGACGAGCGAAAGCAATATGAGATCGTTGCGCAGCGCGCCGTCTCGGGCAAGTGCGGAGAGCCAGTCCTGCAGGGAGGTCGGATCGGAAACCCACCCGCGCGCGACCGCCGTTTCCAGCCCCTGGCTATAGGCGAAAGCGCCGACCGGAAAGGCGGGCGAGAGCCAGATCAGCAGCTCGGCCGGGAATTCGCTCTTGTCTTTCAAGTTCTTCGGGCGGTCAAGCATTGCCGGGCACCACCACTTTGAATTGACCAAAAAGCGCCTGACCGTCATTGCGAGCGGAGCGAAGCAATCCAGACTCATGTTCAGCGTTTGCAAATGGATTGCTTCGGCCTGCGGCCTCGCAATGACGACGATTGTCTGTGATTGTTTCCATCAAATCTGACACAGCGCTAATGCTCGTGGGTGTGGTTCTCATCGTGGTTATGACCATGATGATGATGATGACCGCGATCCAGCGCGCCGTGTCCGCCATAAGCGCCACCTTCTGGCTCGAACGGGCGTGTAACATTCTCGACCACACCCCCCAGTCCGCGCACCATCTCCGCGAGGACATAATCGGGCTGAATGAAAAGTGCATCCTCCGCGATCTCGGCAGGCGTATGGCGATTGCCGATATGCCAGGTGATCCGGGCGAGCGTCCGCCGGTCCGGGCCGGTGATGCGCAAGAGCGGTTCCTCGGCTGCGCATATGCGGATAACGCTTCCATCGTCCAGCAGCAGGCCGGTCCCATGCGCCAGATAGGCAGCTTCTGGAAGATCGAGTAAAAAGGCCGTTCCATCGTCAGCCGTCATCGTTACGCGGCGTTTGTAACGCTCCTCGCGCGGTAGCGTGATGGTCGCGGATGCATTTACTGCTTGCTTGTCGGAAGGCGGGAGAATGGTTGCCGCACGTAGCATTGCGGAGCACCTAAAACAGAAAGTAACGCTGCGCCATCGGCAGCTCTTTTGCGGGTTCGCAGACTAGAAGCTGGCCGTCGGCATGGACTTCATAGGTCTCCGCATCGACGGTGATGTCGGGCGTTGCATCATTATACAGCATATCCGCCTTGGAGATGCCGCCGCGCGTATTCTCCACCGCTACCAATTCTTTTGCCAGCCCTTTCTTTTCGGCAAGACCGGCCTCCAAGGCTGCTTTGGAGACGAAAGTCAGCGAGGTTGCCGTGAGGGCACTGCCGAAGGCGCCGAACATCGGGCGGTAATGGACCGGCTGCGGCGTCGGGATCGAGGCGTTCGGATCGCCCATCTGCGCCGCCGCAATCGCGCCGCCCTTGATCAC
>CAZMAC010000697.1:0-1584 GCA_964564085.1 uncultured Hyphomicrobiaceae bacterium | reverse complement strand
TATTGTTCACATCCCAACCGGCACCCACCGTTTCCCGCTTTATGTGGAAGACCACCCGGAGGTCTACCGTTTTCACCGCGAAAATTTTTATGCTTTGATGCAGCTCGGCGAGCTCGACCTGTTTGCCTCAATCGTGGACACACTTCGCCAATATGGCTGTACGGCGGAAAACGACGTGCAAGTCCGTGACGGGACCCGTTTCCTGCTGAAGATTTTTCACAAGCACGGGGATAGCTGGATCAAGTACCGCCAGGAAGGTGAGACCGATGCCGACCTCGACGACTACGACATCATCCATTATCCGTGGACGGCTGTGTTAGGCGTTCGGGAGCGAAATCCTGAAGAACCGAAGCCCGGCAATTATGGAGGGCTCGTTCGCCGCTGGATTCCTGCTCCGCGCTGACCGGATACAAGCATTGCGCTTCTGAAATACCGCTAAACGAGTCCTAGTTTGAGCGTAAATATGATCGATGCCGCGCGTCCGGCGAGCACACCGCAAGCCGTCGACAATACCGACTGGCTGAAAACCGCCGCTATCATCTTCGTTGTGGTCGATCACACCGGCTATTTCTTTATTGAAAACAACCAATGGTGGAGTGTTTTCGGACGCCTGGCCGCTCCATGTTTTTTCTTCCTTATGGGCTATGCGCAAACCCGGACAGTTCCGATTTACTGGATCGGGCTCGGTATCATTCTGACCGTACTCGACAGCGCGAACAACAACTGGACCTGGGTTGCACCGAATATTCTTTTGAGCTTCGCACTCATCCGGATTGCGCGTCCCTATGTCTTGATTGCCTTGGAACGTTACGGCTGGATTGCCTTTGGTATCATCGTCGCCGCGCTTATCATTGTGCAACCGATCGCGGCAAAGGCCGTGGATTACGGCGCGGAAGGTTGGTTTTGGGCGCTGTTCGGTCTATGCCAGCGGCTCTATGTGGATGGCAGATCAGTCGCCAATTTGGGGAGCATTGCCGGAAGCTCACCGCTCCCTGTAAACGAATTGACGGAAAAATCAGGCGTCATGCGCTTGCTAGATCAACCTGCGTTTAATCGGAATCGATTAAGCGCAGAAAAGTCGATCTACTTTAGTAGGTTAGAGCAACTGTCCGCGTCCAATTGGACGCGCGTTGCTATAGCTTGCTTCATCGCCGCAGCCTTTTACATCTGGCAGGAACAAAAAGACTTTTTGTTTCCTCAGATTGTTTTCGCCGTCCTCGTTCTCGAAGTGATCCTTTTGTCCCTCATTTTGTATCTATTCTCGCGGGGCCCAAGCATGATCCAACCGCCTGAACCCATAGCCAGCACCTTGCGCTTTATTGGCCGGCGCACCCTGGAAATTTACGCGATCCAGCTTGCTGGCTCCGAACTCATCATATTGTTGATACCCGATCTCGCCCCGTAATCCAGCTTAAACGCACACGGATCGTTGGCTCCCATTCTTTCTTTTGTCGGAGTTTCTTTTGCTGTGCTGGAGGATTTTCGGGAAAAGTTGGGCCTGTGAAGACAGGCATGCTTCGTCTGAAAGCGCTCTAGCTATTCACGTTGAATGAATGGCCCGCAACGATGACTAGCTCCAGCAAA
>CAZMAC010000696.1:0-1588 GCA_964564085.1 uncultured Hyphomicrobiaceae bacterium | reverse complement strand
TCTGAAAATCTGCCGCGTGTCTTGCCGAAGACCGTTACGGCTGAGATCGATCTGCATGGTTTGGCAATAGATGAAGTCTTCCATTGGATCGCGCAAACCGGGCAAATCGCAGAAAAGGAGATGCTGAGAACTTTCAACTGCGGGATCGGCATGGCTGTCATTAGCGCAGAAGCTGAAGCCGATGAGGTCTGCCGCGTTTTTCAGGACTGCGGTGAGCAGTGCCTGCCGATCGGAAAGCTGGTGCCACGCGACGGCGACGAGACTGTGCGATTTTCCGGATCGCTCTTCAGAGGCGCCAAATGAAGGCAAAAAAACGCATTGGCGTTTTGATCTCAGGCCGCGGCAGCAACTTACAAAGCTTGATCGAAGCCTGTGACGCGTCGGACTACCCCGCGGAAATCGTCACCGTCATTTCGAACAGACCCAGCGCGGCGGGCCTTGAGAAAGCGCGCAAAGCCGGCATTCCTGATTTGACCATCAATCACAAACATTACGCGAGCCGTCCCGAGTTTGATGCCGCTTTAGACGCCGCACTGCGTGAAGCCGGCGTTGACCTGATTTGCAGCGCCGGCTTCATGCGTTTGCTGAGCGATGGCTTTGTCGAAGCATGGCGGGACCGGCAGCTCAATATCCATCCCTCTCTGCTGCCGGCCTTTCGCGGACTGCACCCTCAACAGCAGGCTTTGGACGCAGGCGTCTGTGTTTCCGGCGCGACCGTGCATTTCGTAAGATCGGAGATGGATGCAGGGCCGATTGTTGCTCAAACCGTGGTTCCCGTCATTGACGGCGATACGGTCGAAACGCTTTCAGATCGAATCCTCACGGCAGAGCACAAGCTCTATCCTTATGCTCTCAAGCTTGTTGCATCGGGAGACGCCTGGGTCGAGGGAGAGGTGGTCCGCTACCGATCGCCCGATCTAAAAAAGAGATGATTATATGGTTGACAAACCCATCTAAGATTCCTATATTCTAATCATAAGGTTAGAGGAATCCGGCGATGTCTGTTCTCAACAAGCCTCACTTTCACGATGAAGAAGCAGCGTTTGCACGTCTTGAGGCTTTGCTCTGGTCGAATGGTCCCGTTTGCCCTCATTGCGGCAATACGGATAAAATCTACGTTCTCAAGGGTGTACGCTCCAAGCCGAGCAAGAAGAATCCCGAAGGCGTTGTCCGTCACGGCCTGAAGAAATGCGGCAAGTGCCGCAAGCAGTTTACCGTACGTGTAGGAACGGTTTTCGAAAGCTCGCACATTCCGCTGCACAAGTGGTTTCAGGCCGCACATCTGATGTGCGCCAGTAAGAAGGGCATCAGCTCTCACCAGTTGCACCGCATTCTTGAAATCACCTATGAGGCAGCTTGGTTTATGTCTCATCGTTTGCGCGAAGCCATGCGCACGGACGGCCTCGCTCCTATGGGTGGTGCTGGCAAGATCCTTGAAGCCGACGAGACTTTCATCGGTCGCAAGAAGGGAACGCCGAAGGGCAAGGGCGGTTACGCTCACAAAAATGCAGCTCTGGCGCTTGTCGAGCGTGGAGGCGAGGTTCGCACGTTTGTCAACGGCGGACTAATTTCCGGCCGGCGTGGCGGA
>CAZMAC010000695.1:0-1595 GCA_964564085.1 uncultured Hyphomicrobiaceae bacterium | reverse complement strand
GATGCCAAAAAGTTGCACCGCAACAAAAACTAGCCGATATTTGTGCAAAGCACTAGAGGTTTTGCGGCATAGACTGTTTTTGGCGTTTGGATTTCGTAATCAAAGCTGACCAGGAAAAGCGTCAACCTCGTTTCCTTGCAAAATTATGCGTTAAAAATCAATGCCGGATCGACCTTCCTTGTGCCTTAAACAGTTTCAAAGCAATTCAAGCGCTAGCGAAAGCTTGTTTCAACGGCAGACTTTCGGCACCATCTCATAGCGGAACCAACCGGGAGCGGATGCAGGGCTCTCGCTCTTGCCCATAAGACAACACAGGAGACCCACCCAATGAGCAATGAAGAAACGATCGTTATCACCGCTGGAGCGCGGACCCCAGTCGGCTCGTTCAATGGCGCCTTAAGCGGCGTGCCAGCGCACGAACTCGGCCGCACCGTTCTCACCGAGGCGATGAAAAGAGCAAGAGTTGAGCCGAGTGAAATTTCCGAAGTCATTCTTGGGCAGATCCTCACGGCGGGACAAGGCCAAAACCCGGCGCGCCAGGCCTCGATCAATGCCGGCATTCCGATTGAGGCACCGGCTTGGATCATAAATATGGTTTGCGGCTCGGGATTACGCTCGGTGGCCCTCGGCTATCAGGCCATCAAGAATGGCGATTCCAAAATCGTCATCGCGGGCGGCCAGGAGAGCATGAGCCAGTCGCCGCATTGCGCCTATATCCGGACGGGCCAAAAGATGGGCAATCTCGATATGGTCGATACGATGATCAAAGACGGCCTTTGGGATGCCTTTAACGGCTATCATATGGGCACGACGGCCGAAAATGTCGCGCGCCAATGGCAGATCACACGTGACGACCAGGACAATTTTGCCGTTGCCTCTCAGAACAAGGCTGAAGCCGCAAAGAAGGCCGGTAAATTCAAGGACGAGATCGTGCCGGTCACGATCACGACCCGCAAGGGTGAGGTCGTCGTGTCCGACGACGAATATATTCGCGAAGGCGTCAAGCTTGAGGATATGGGCAAGCTCAAGCCCGCTTTTGACCGCAAGGAAGGCACCGTCACCGCGGGCAATGCCAGCGGCATCAATGACGGGGCCGGTGCGGTTGTCCTGATGTCGGCCGCTGAAGCCGAACGGCGCGGTCTGGAGCCCTTGGCCCGCATCGTCTCCTGGGCACAGGCGGGCGTTGATCCATCCATCATGGGCACGGGACCGATCCCGGCCTCGAAGAAAGCGCTTGAAAAAGCTGGCTGGTCCCCGAATGACCTCGATTTGATTGAGGCAAATGAAGCTTTCGCGGCCCAAGCCTGCGCCGTGAACAAAGGCGTCGGCTGGGATACGGAGAAAGTCAACGTCAATGGCGGCGCGATCGCGATCGGCCATCCGATTGGCGCATCGGGTACACGCAACCTGATCACGATGCAGAATGAGATGAAGAAGCGAGACGCGAAAAAGGGCCTGGCAACGCTTTGCATTGGCGGCGGCATGGGCATCGCCATGTGTGTGGCGCGCGACTAGAGCAACGCGCGTCCAATTGGACGTGGACAGTTGCTCTAACCCTTTAAGACAGATCAACTTTTCAATCTTCAAATGACTCC
>CAZMAC010000694.1:0-1606 GCA_964564085.1 uncultured Hyphomicrobiaceae bacterium | reverse complement strand
CCGCGAGCGCGGTCGGTCTAACATAGAGCGCGGACGAAACCGGGGGGCGGGTCACTGACGCTTCGCGGGCATCGAATCGTCCGAGACTCACGGCCCTAGAGGAGGTCGGTAACGCGCTCCTTATCTGGATCGAGACCAGGGAGCGAATCGCTCGCCGGACGGCGCGCTCGATCGATTATCCTTAGCAATCCGATCATCGGATCCTTGCCATCAGCGAAGCATTGATCTCGAATCTCAACGAGCCCCGCATGGGCGTACCCCTCGAAGCTCTCGACGGCCTCCCCTCTTTTCTCTTCGCTCAATACCTCGAGGGCACCGCGGTCTGCTACAGCCATGAGTTCGACGAAGCGGTCATCGAGCTGGCGTTCGAAGTACTCCATCCGAATTCCTTCGCCATAGGTCTCCAAAGGCAAGCCCCTGTTGCCACTCGCTCGCCGCAGGCTGTAGCCAAGTGACGCAGCGAACATGATGGCCTTCTGCTTAGTTTCGAAGAACCCATCGTCCTTGAGACGATCCAGCACCCACTCGAGGTCTCTAGGCGGGCGAACTCGATCACGCATCAGCGACCTCCCTAACCAGTGACCAGTCGTTATCGTCCTTGACGCCTGAGATCACGTAATCCACCTCTTGCCCATCGATCAAGATCGTCGAGCTCTCGTCGGGGGAGCCTGGACGATTTAGCTCGATCACATACTTATTTACGAGAGTATGACCAAGACCTTCAGCTACCTCCCCTTTCCATTGATCGTTTGAGCTTAAGAGAATGATCTGAGGGACGGAACGACGGAGTCCAGCAGGCACGGAGCGCTTGAAGTAGGTGTCCATCTTCGCAAAAGGGGCGTCCATCACGAGGGGATACTCTCCGCCCTGAAACACGTGCCCGGTCTCGTCTGCCTCGTCCTGTCCGAGGGAATGCGCAAGCTTGATCAGCGCGGCCACGAAGCACAGAGACAGTGCCTTGAGGTTGGCCGATGACGGAGCGGAAGTGACCCAGCTTCCGTCGCCCCCGCGTTCCTTGATTGAGAGACCGAAGTCCTCGTTCACGGAGACTTGTCGTTCGAGCTGGGCGATCTCGTTCCACGTTCCACGGAGCTCCTGATCCAGGTAGGTGCGAATCAACTGCGACCTGCCGGAACGCATCTTGGACAGCGCAACTCGTACAGCATCGGCTCCGTCGATTCGCCGTTGAAGCAGTTCTGCTTTTCCCTGCTCCTTTGCGTGCTTCTTCCGCACGTCGTTGAGCTCGCCCACGCGCTTCTCGATGTCGGCCTTTCGATCCAGTTCTCGATTTCTCTTCGTCTTCTCCTCGATCAGATCATTCTCGAGCCGCCGCCTCTTCTCTTGGAGACCTTGGATGTACTCGTTGTCGAAGTCCTTCCCTTCTAGCTCCGACAGAACCGCGGACCGCTCGCCGGTCTTCTCCGCGATCTGTGACTCCGTTTCCGCGAGCTTCGACCGGTACTCCTCGTAGGAAGTCCACGCCTCTTCACCTCGAACACGGTACTCACGCGCAGCGTTCTGCGACTGAGAGATGGCTCCCTCCAGCTCCGCAAGCCCGGTAACACCTTTCCAGCTCAAGAGCGATTCTCTCATAGAATCGTCAATT
>CAZMAC010000693.1:0-1616 GCA_964564085.1 uncultured Hyphomicrobiaceae bacterium | reverse complement strand
CCCGTGGAGACGGGGATGCGAAGCGGTTTTCGGATAAATCTGATGCCCAAGCAAATATCTAAAACCTCGTGGACCGCGTCCAGCGAGGGGTTTGGCGCTGTCAAATTGGTTATCCCGGAAATGCCGAGCCTCCTTTTTCAAATGCATCCATGTAAAGCCGGTCGAAGCTTTCGTGCTCTCACAATGCAACGGCTGTCTTCTGACCGCTTGTGACGGCGCCAGCCGCGCAAATAAAATTTCCTTCCATGCATTGAACCTCGAACCAGATCAAAGCGTCACAAAGATACAGGCACCGCAAATGTCGGTGTTGAAAAAAACAATGGCAGATAAACGGCCTCTTCGACGTGTCATTCAGGAGGCTGGATATTCAGAGTCATTGGCATTGTGGCACAGCTAAAGCGTCTTTTACTTTGATAGACGAAAAATTCTATCGATAAATGCACGAGGAGAGAGAGATGACATTGGTTCAACGCATGAAAGTTTTTGCGCTAATCTTGGGATTGAGCACCTTTGGGTTTGCCGGCTATGCGGCTGCTGAAGGCGGACAAGTGGCGCGGGAGATCGTTACCGATATTTTCGGGCAGATTATCACGGGCGCGCTGGAGGTTGAGCCGAGCGAAGGCCAGGACGATGCCGGGTTGGGTGATGACGAAGAAGATGGCGCCGATGGCGAGAGCGACTGGGACGATTAGGCCGGCTTCTCTTACCTTCATTGGTCCGACATTGAAGCAGCGCCAAATTGCGGCGCTGTTCTTTTGTTGACTCACATTCCTGCTTTGACGATAGGTCCTCGTGAAATTATTCGACCAATTCGCGATTTGCTGTTCGGCTTCCTCGCGGCTGACGCCGCAACGCATATGGATCCGGACAGTCTCGGACGCTTGAATGACGATCGCTTAACGCCCTTGCTGGATCATACGTTCGACGTCTGACCGGCTTAAACCGATGTCAGCAAGAATACGGTCATTCATATCGCGCAGAGTCTGGATATCATTCCGCCGCTGCATCCACGTCTCGTAGGCCGTCAAAGCGGAACCGAAAACGGTCGCCACTTTATCCAAAATCGGACGATCGACATTGGCCAAAGAGCGTTCGAGCCGGGTCTGCTCTTGCACAATTACAAATGCATTCACTGTCATGATCATTCTCCATTTCCAATCGAATTAATTTTCAGGCGCACAATAAGTGAATGGAGAGTGCTACGACGTGACAGGCGTCACAGATCTGTTCTTTTCGGGGTGACACAAACGGAGTATGGCGAGGGGGTTGGTGCTACTCTATGAAGTTGTCTTGCTTCGGCCTTCTCCCGGCTCGCGAACCTTTACGGTGAGCAACGCTTGTCTGGTCGCGATCAGCAAGACATCGCGACAAGCGCTCACCTTGGGGAGAGGGCAAGAAGAGGCTGGCGTTTCTATGTTATTTCCGCCGCATGGCTTCTGAGAGCGCTGCGCCGAATGCGCCCATTCCGCCACCTTGCTGCTTGGCGCGCGGCTTCGGGGCACTCGACATCGGTCCACGGACTTTCTCGCGGGGCTCGGCAGCGCTCGGACGCACCTCGCCGTCGCCATCCCTGCGCATCGACAAACTAATTCGTTTGCGCTTGGGATCGACTTCCA
>CAZMAC010000692.1:0-1616 GCA_964564085.1 uncultured Hyphomicrobiaceae bacterium | reverse complement strand
TGAGCCTCCCCCACTGAAGTGGTCCGACTCGAACTATGGGTATTACCCAATGAGGAGGACTAGAGATGGGCAAGCGATACAAGCCGGAAGAGATAGTTTCGAAGTTGCGTCAGGTCGATGTGCTGACGGGGCAAGGCAGCACGGTGGCGGACGCGGTGCGCCAGATCGGCGTGACCGAGTTCACGTACTATAGATGGCGCAAGGAATACGGTGGTCTGCAGACGAACCAGGTCCGGCGGATCAAGGACCTTGAGCAGGAGAATGCCCGGCTCCGGAAAGCGGTTTCGGATCTGACGCTGGACAAGCTGATCCTCCAGGAGGCTTCCAAGGGAAATTACTGAGCCCTTCTCGTCGCCGGATGTGTATCGAACATGTCCGGCAGATGCTGGATGTGTCCGAGCGCCGGGTTTGCCGGGTTCTCGGACAGCATCGTTCGACGCAGCGCAAGGTGCCGCATGGCCGTGACGACGAGGATCGTCTGACGGCCGACATCATCGATCTTGCTCGCCAGTATGGCCGCTACGGCTATCGGCGGATTGCCGAGTTTTTGCGGCGTGCTGGCTGGCAGGTCAATGACAAGCGTGTCGAACGGATCTGGCGGCGAGAAGGGCTGAAAGTTCCAGTCAAACAACCCAAACGCAAGCGGCTGTGGCTTAATGACGGCTCGTGTATCCGGCTGCGCGCCGAGCGAGCGAACCACGTCTGGTCGTATGATTTCATGGAGGAGCGCACGCATGATGGGCGGAAGTTTCGCATGTTGAATGTCGTCGACGAGTTCACGCGGGAATGTCTGGCCATCCGTGTCGACCGGCGTCTCAAGAGCACGGATGTCATCGATGTGCTGTCCGATTTGTTCATTCTACGCGGCGTTCCCGGTCACGTTCGCTCGGACAATGGCCCTGAATTTGTTGCCAAGGCGGTGCAGGCATGGATCCATGCCGTTGGCGCCAAGACCGCCTATATCGAGCCGGGCAGTCCCTGGGAAAATGGATATATCGAGAGTTTCAACGCCCGGATACGGGACGAGCTGCTGAATGGCGAACTCTTCTATTCATTGAAGGAGGCGAAAATTATCATCGAGAACTGGCGCCGTCATTACAATGGCGTTCGTCCGCATACATCCCTTGGCTATCGATCGCCAGCACCGGAGGTCTATGTGCCGGGCCGCACCGCGTTGCCGTCTCCGCTCGTAGGGGCGGCTCCGACGGCAACGCTCGACCTAGCCATGCGGCCAACACTGCACTAACATTCAACCTGGACCACTCAGTGGGGGCTGACCATTCCGCCATTCTTAAAAGCAAATGCATCCGAAAATGTAGATCATCCCGAGATTGCGCACGGTCACTAGTATATCTTGCTGCAAATGCTCGCGTTTTCAGCCATTTTTCCAGGAATGTACATGAATTCAGCTGCAGATCGCTAACGCCGCCCACCTGACTTAGGAGAGTAGTGACGAGTTCCCGTGCTGGGCATTGATCGACTCCGCGATAAGAAAAACTGACTTTGATCGCCCCCATTGAAATCAGAGTATCTATTTTTAGTAATTGAAGTTGCTGTATGCTCGAACCCCTAGCATTATGCTGAAGTAGCGCGCCCTCAAGGTTAAGCATCTGCCA
>CAZMAC010000691.1:0-1617 GCA_964564085.1 uncultured Hyphomicrobiaceae bacterium | reverse complement strand
GACCCGCGTGCTCATCGAAACACATCACCGCGACACTGTTCAGCGCTGGTTCACCGTCGGCTTATCGCCCAATATCGTTGACGCTTCCTTCGCCGCACTGACCGACTCGATCACCTATAAGCTCTTGAAAAACAACGCGCCCGCACCGGAGGTGCTGGCCGCATAGGGGATGCACTATGTCATTTCGGATCTGGCTCTTCATCGCCGGTATTACGGCGCTCCTGGCCATCGTGGCCGGCGCTTACGGTGCGCATGCGTTGAACAGCAGCGCTTTATTTCCGAGGGCGGCGAAAATTTACGACACGGCGCAGCTTTTTCACATGATCCACGCAGTCGCGCTTTTTGGAATCGCCATCCTCATGGCGGGTACGGACGGACGCCGTGCAGGCTGGACGAGCTGGATACTGAATATTGCAGCACTCGCCTTTCTCGCCGGTATCGCTCTCTTTTCCGGCGGCATTTATTATCATGTGCTGAAAGGCGTCGAGCCAGGCGTGCCGATCGTACCCTTCGGCGGCGTATCCTTCATGATCGGCTGGGGCGCGCTCGCGCTGTCGGCTTTCGGTTTCAGGAGCAAGGCTCAGGCGAATGAGGCTTGAAAGCTTCGGCTGTTTGCCCCCTGATTCATGGTTTCCGCATCACTTACCAATGCCCTTTCCATCGGTTCCAGCGGTAAAGAATGCTTGCAAAACCATCATAGGTGAGACGGGCCAGAGAGCGTATAACAGGCAAGCCGATCAAACGTCCTATCCATATCTCGCCCGGTGTTCGAAGCCAGATCTCCCGGGCGCAATCAGCCCCGACATAGAGCTGCCCGTCATCATCAACGGCATGAAGACGGCGGCGGATATCTTCCAGCGAGGCGTTAAAGCGCGCCAGCGCGTCCGGCTCATTGTTGATGTCGCGAAATTCGATAGCGCCCGATTTAACCGCCTCGATCAGACGGCGCTTCTGCCGGTTGATGCCCGCATCGCAAACAGGGCATTTGGTGTTGTACCAGACCGTCAATTTCGGCGTCACGGAGGTCATTTTCTGCATCGCAGGAATTGAGGTGGTTCAAAACTGCTCAGAAATTATACGGCAATCAATTTTGGCGCATCATGTGGCTTGCTGAAGCAGCGGTAATTTGATGCATTCCATCTCGCGGTGACCATATTCTGTCGCCCTGGAAACGCCGCAGGAGTTATCTGGAACCTACTCTGCGATCCGGATAGCACAGAGTTCGCTCAAATCTGAGTAACCCCCGGGTCAAACCCGGGGCGACAAAAAAGCCCAGAATTGTCGTTGCCGGACTTGTTCCGGCAATCTATGCCATTGAGCTATCAACGTTTCGCGCGTGTCGCCATGTCAGCGGAATGGGTCCGCGGGGCAAGCCCGCGGACGACATGGTATGGGCTAAGAGTTCATTCACCAAGCCAATCAATTTCTCGCCCGAAGTTATCCCCGCCCCTCTCCGTCAACTTATACTACTCCCGTCGCTTCCCTGACGGGGCGCCGGGCTTAAGACCGACTTGCCAGGGTGGGGAAGCGATGCGGCGCCTGAGGAGCCGAGGGCCCCGGCAAGCCTAACGGCGACCCGGCCTCGGCGTGGGAGTAACGACACCCGCACTCAGGGGC
>CAZMAC010000690.1:0-1624 GCA_964564085.1 uncultured Hyphomicrobiaceae bacterium | reverse complement strand
GAACCAGCAAGTCACGACCGGGCAAAATATCCTTCAGGATCGACCGGCTTGCTATTCTTGCGAACCTCGAAATGAAGCTGCGGCTTCGTCACATTGCCCGTCGCGCCGGCCTTGGAAATGATCTGACCGCGTTTAATGACGTCGCAGCGCTTCACCAGCACCTCGTCATTATGCGCATAAGCCGTCACATAACCGTCCGCATGGCGCACCAGGATCAGTTTGCCGAAGCCTGAGAGCTCGCTACCGACATAGGCGACGACCCCATTTTCAGCTGCCTTGACCGGCGTTCCCTTCGGAACCGAAAAATCGATGCCGTCATTGAACGATCCATCGTTTCTAGACCCGAATTTTGCAACGATCAGCCCCTGCACCGGCTCGCGAAAGGTCTTTGCGCTTCTCGCAAGCGGCTTACTCAGAAGTGCATCGCAATTCTGCGGTCCTGCCTGTTCGCCGCGATCTTCGCGACGCGCAGCGTTGACATCGCGATGTGCGGCCAGGATCGGTTTAGCTTTGTCATCTGGCAAAGCCGTGTCGTCGGATGAAGCCGGCGCAGGACGCTTGTCAGACGCTTTTTTTGCTAGCCTTCTTTCACCGCCGCTCGCGTCATCCGTCTTACGCGGCGCTTTTTTGGATTGAGGCACACGCCGGGAATACTCATCCCGATCATCGGGCTGCCCGTCCCGATCCCCATAGTCACTGCCCTTGGGCAGATGCAGGATCTGTCCCGGATAAAGGGTTCCATTGGCAGGAATATCATTATATCGCGCCAATTCGTGATGGGTCAGGCCGTGGCGGCGGGCAATTTCGTAAAGCGTGTCGCCGCGCTGAACCGAATAGGTTTTGTAAGAGCCCTTCGGCTTGACATAGCGCTTTGCGTAGCCGCCCTTGCGATGACCGACCGGCCCGTCATAGCGCCTTGCATAGCGCCGCTCATGCTTTTCGAGCCGTGGTTTGTCCGCATAAGGCCTGCGTGGCTTGTCGTAATCGTCATCCGCATCGTCTTCATAGGATGAAGACGAAGGGACGTCATAGCCGTCATCGCGTTCATCGCGTTTTTCGTAGCGATCGTCCTCATAGGACGACGAATAGCCGGACGGAGGCGACTTGCGGTCATCATCCGCATCATCGTCATCCCGGTCCGCATAATCCGTCGCAGGGTGACGCGAGCTTCTGCGATATTTGTGCGTGGCGGTATATTTCGGGGTGCCTTTCACGCGCAATTTCTGGCCGGCATAGATCGTCGATCCGATAATGCCGTTGAGCTCAGCCAACTCGGTCGTCGTCAAACCATAGCGTTTTGCGATGCCGAAAAGCGTGTCGCCTTCGACGACGACGTAGTCATCGCCGTCATAGCCGGAGCTTTTATAGCCGGAATTGGCATAACCGCCATGACCATAAGACTGCGCCGGACGCTTATATGGGGCGCCGTGACGCTTATATGGGGCGTCGTCACTATAGGACTGCGCCCGATGCCTGTATGGGGCGTCGTCACGCTTATATGGGGCGTCGTCTCGGCTATAGCCTGTTGAGTCTCCGCTGTAGCCGGATGCGCCGCTATAGCCGGATGAAAAGTCAGGCCGGCGGCGGACAGGCTTGTAGGGCTTATAATCGCGGTAGCTCGGCT
>CAZMAC010000689.1:0-1629 GCA_964564085.1 uncultured Hyphomicrobiaceae bacterium | reverse complement strand
GACCTATGGATTCAGAACCGCAAAAAATATGCAACTGTAATGCTAGAGCAATGCGCGTCCAATTGGACGCAGGCAGTTGCTCTAACCCTATAAAATAGATCAACTTTTCTGCGCTTAATCGATTCCTATTAACCGCAGGTTGATCTAGTCGATTGTTAAATCAGCGGTAAAAGCCAAGCCCTATCAAAATCGCACCGCCCACATAAAGAATGAGACCGATAAATCCCATGATCGGCGCAAGGAAATGTCCGACGACATTGCCGCCGACCCGGCCTGCTTTGCCGAAAACAGATTTTGCCGAACCGATTTCCGCCAGACGCTCTTCGATCTCGGTGGGTCTTTCTGCCGTGCGCTTTCTGCGAGCGACATGCCAGGCTGAACTCATAGCCATACCGGCAAAATCATAGCGTGAGGCATAACGACGGAAAAACAAGCCAATCAGAAAAACAATAACCCCTGCGATCAACAAGCCTGGGTTCGATACAAAATCCATGCGGTACTCCATCGAAAGGGGTGCGATACCTTTATGGCATAAGCAAAAGCAGACATAAATATCGGCTCTGCTTAGCTTTTTCCTCCTCCGTTTTACAAAGAGCTTGAGCCACTGAACGCTTTGACATAAAGCCTTTGCGTTCATTCGGTATGATAAAGGGGGCCGCTGCGATGACCAGAAAAAGGCAAAACCGAATTCTAGCTATCGTGGTCTTCGGGCTCCTATTATTGATCGGGCTGGCGCTGGCAGCGAAGCTTTCGGGCATTCAATGGGCTTTGAATTTTTACGAATTCATCCGCGATACGTCGTTGCTGATTGTGACGGTGATCGCGGCCTACATGGCGCATATCTATCAGAAGAGGACGAACTTTCTGCAGAATTTGCGCGAACAATGGCATGAGATCGTTCAGACAAAGGCTGAGCTGATTTATTATTGCCATCTGGAGAAGCCGACGCTTGAAGACTATCTTTTCGCGGCCCGTACGCTTTCCGAATGTATCGACACGATGCGCATCGTTTATTCGAATGTC
Source organism: uncultured Hyphomicrobiaceae bacterium (assembly GCA_964564085.1). Classification (GTDB taxonomy): domain Bacteria; phylum Pseudomonadota; class Alphaproteobacteria; order Rhizobiales; family Rhodomicrobiaceae; genus JAHQVI01. Next base: position 606 of record CAZMAC010000689.1, on the reverse strand, counting down.
GGGGAAACGGATGAGTATATTGGCCTTTACCCCTATGCACCGCTTCACCATATGCGTATCACAATCGAAAAGCTTGATCCGCGCAAAGCAACGCCAAGCTCTGATGAGCGCTATGCAGCGCGGGGTGAAATTTGGGACGCATTCCTTGCGATCCGCGAACACTTCCTCGATGAGTTCGACATTGAGGAGCCGACGCGGCCCATTTTGATCTACGAAATGAAAAGACAAAGACGGGACGGAGCGACGAAAGAGGCGCTGGCAAGATTGGAGCGGCAAAAGAAACTTGCCGGAAATCGTCAAGGCTCATGAAGTTAAGAAACATTGCGATTATTGCCCACGTCGATCACGGCAAAACCACCCTGATCGACGTTTTGTTGCGCCAGTCCGGTTCCTTCCGCGACAATCAGCGGGTGGCCGAGCGCGCTATGGATTCCAACGATCTTGAGCGCGAGCGCGGGATCACGATCCTTGCTAAGGTGACCTCGCTCACCTGGAAAGATACGCGGATTAACATCGTCGATACGCCCGGCCATGCTGATTTTGGCGGCGAGGTGGAGCGTATCCTGAATATGGTGGACGGCGCGATTGTGCTCGTCGATGCCTCGG
>CAZMAC010000688.1:0-1634 GCA_964564085.1 uncultured Hyphomicrobiaceae bacterium | reverse complement strand
AATCGATAAGACTGGCACGCTTACTCAAGGTAAGCCGAAGGTCGTGGCGATCAAAATAGTAGGCAACGTCAATGACGATGAGCTGTTGCGTCTTGCCGCCAGCCTGGAGCGTGCAAGCGAGCATCCCCTGGCCGCCGCGATCGTTCAAGCTGCAAATGAGCGAAGCCTCAATCTGAGCGATGTTCAGGACTTCGCCGCGCCCGCGGGCAAGGGCGTCAGCGGTATGATTGACGGTCAACGGATTATCGCCGGCAATCATGCAATGATGTCCGAAAACGGCATCGACACCGCACCCTTTGACGCCGAGGCCGAAGCTCTCCGTGCGGACGGCGCAACGGCCATTTTCGTTGCTATCGATGGCGAGCCCGCCGGGATCATCGCCATTGCCGATCCTGTCAAAGAAACCACGCCCGACGCGCTCGCTGCACTGAGAGACGCCGGTCTGCGTATCGTCATGCTCACCGGCGATAACCACACGACCGGCGAAGCCATCGCCCGTAAGCTCGGGATCGCCGAGGTCGAGGCCGAGATCTTGCCGGAGGACAAAGCCAGGATCGTCGAACGGCTCCGCAGCGAAGGCCGCATCGTTGCGATGGCTGGTGACGGCGTCAATGATGCGCCCGCACTTGCCAGCGCCGATGTCGGCATCGCGATGGGCACCGGCACGGATGTCGCGATGGAAAGCGCCGGCGTCACGCTCGTCAAGGGCGATCTGCGCGGGATCGTCCGTGCACGGCGGCTTTCGGAGGCGGTGATGGTGAATATCCGCCAGAACCTCGTCTTTGCCTTCGTGTATAATGCGGCTGGCGTCCCGATCGCGGCTGGCATACTCTATCCGTTCTTCGGGATTTTGCTGTCGCCGATGATCGCGGCTGCGGCCATGTCGCTGTCCTCCGTCAGTGTTATCGGCAATGCGCTGCGGCTGCGTTCACTCAAAATTTGAGGACCCCCCATGATCACCCATCTCGATCACTTCGTGCTGACCGTCCGCTCGGTCAAGGACACCTGCGATTTCTACAGCCGCGCCCTCGGTTTCGAAGTCGCCACCTTCGAAGACGGCCGCAAGGCGCTTCATTTCGGGCGGCAGAAGATCAATCTGCATGAGGCGGGCAAGGAATTCGAACCCCGCGCCGTCCGGCCGACCCCCGGCTCCGGTGATTTCTGCCTCATCGTCGACCGGCCTATCGATGAGATTGCGGCGCATCTCAAATCCATGAATGTCGCCATCGAGGACGGTCCCGTTGCCCGCACCGGCGCGACCGGCCCCCTAAACTCGATCTATTTCCGCGATCCCGACGGCAATCTGATCGAGGTCAGCAATCAGGTGAGCGTGTAGAGTTTCCCTGAGCCCAACCGCCCCGGCGGGCCTCCATTTCCGTCACCCCGAAAAGCGCCTCGCGCTTGTCCGGGGTCACTTGCGGAACCATCTCACGCGACCCCGGACAAATGCTGCGCATTTTCCGGGGTGACGACTCCCATAGCGGCGAGCCCCTCGCTGGGCTGCGCCCACGAGGCTATGCTTCATTCTCCTACCACCCCAAATACGGAGCGGCATGGGCAGCCGGTCGGCTGGCCTAACTTTAACGTGTATCAGCCTTCCGGCTGCCCACGCGCGGCGATATTCCAAGCCCTGT
>CAZMAC010000687.1:0-1653 GCA_964564085.1 uncultured Hyphomicrobiaceae bacterium | reverse complement strand
TGCGAAGCGGTTTTCGGATAAATCTGATGCTCAAGCAAAGACTCAAAACCTCGTGGGCGTGCCCAGCGAGGGACTCGGTGCTGCGTCACCGAAATCCCTGCGAAAGCAGGGATCTGGTCAATATCGAGTTTGTGGCAGACCAGACGCTCGCCTGCGCGGGCATTTCGGGAGGGTGTTTTTCGGGAGACGGTTGCTGCCCGTTAAAAATACGGGCAAGCGCTGGAACAATGTAACCTACCTCTCAACAATCGAGTGAGCACTCAACCACCTTAAAAAACGACGCACCAATATTTGACCTGCTTTTGAAGCCAATTCGTCTTATGGTTTCGTCCGACCATCATGCATGAAGGCCGAGGAACGGATGACCTACGACTATGATCTCTTTGTGATTGGCGGCGGCTCGGGCGGCGTCCGTGCGGCGCGGATGGCTGCACAGACGGGCGCGCGCGTCGGCATTGCCGAGGAATACCGTTATGGCGGCACCTGCGTCATTCGTGGCTGCGTGCCGAAAAAGCTGTTTGTCTATGCCAGCCATTTTCGCGACGAATTTGAAGACGCCAGAGGTTTTGGCTGGAGCGTGAACGAGCCGGCTTTCGATTGGCCTGCTTTGCGTGACACGGTCCAGAACGAAGTCAGCCGCCTCAGCGGGATTTATGTCAGTCTGCTCGACGGCTCCGGTGTTGAGCATTTTCAAAGCCGCGCCGTTTTGGATGACGCCCATACCGTCCGGCTCCTTGCAGATGACCGCAAGCTGACCGCCAGGACGATCCTGATTGCTACCGGTTCCTGGCCATTCGTTCCGGACATCGATGGCAAGGAAAATGTCATCACATCCAATGACGCGTTCCTGCTGGAAAAACTGCCTCGAACTATCGCCATCGTTGGCGGCGGTTATATCGGCGTCGAATTCGCTGGAATTTTCAATGGGCTCGGCGTCGACACCACATTGATTTACCGCGGCGACCGGATTTTGCGGGGATTTGATGGCGATATGCGTGACGACGTCATGCAGGCCATGCAGGCTCGGGGTGTACAGTTTTTACTCGGCAAAATGATCAGCCATATTGAGCGGTCCGGCGATGAGCAGCTTATGATTTGCTCCGATGGGCAGGAAATCCGGGCCGAGAAAGTCATGTATGCGACCGGGCGCGTTCCGCTTACGGCGAATATGGGGCTCGAAGGCGCAGGCATGGAACTTGGCCGGAATGGCGAAATTCTGGTCGACTCTTATTCGAAATCATCAGTCGACAGCATTTATGCCATTGGCGATGTTACCGATCGTATCGCTTTAACGCCAGTGGCAATCGATGAGGCCATGTGCTTTGTGGACACCGTGTTTCGCGATAAGCCGCGGCCCGTCGATCATAGCTATATTCCGACGGCGGTGTTCTCGCAGCCAGAGATCGGCACGGTCGGCATGACCGAAGAGGATGCGCTTGTGCAATATCCGCAGATCGATATCTACAAATCTCACTTCCGGCCGATGAAATATGTGCTTGCCGGGCGGCAGGAGCGAATGCTGATGAAGCTCATCGTCGATGCGCGCACGGATCGCGTGCTTGGCTGTCATATTATGGGGCCGGATGCGGCTGAGATGGCTCAGCTTCTGGCGATTCCAATGCGGATGGGCGTGACCAAGGCCGATTTCGATGC
>CAZMAC010000686.1:0-1654 GCA_964564085.1 uncultured Hyphomicrobiaceae bacterium | reverse complement strand
GTCTTTGCGACTACCGTTTGGGGCGCGAGCAATAGCTGGGCGCTGGCCGCCCTGCCGCTCTTTATTCTGATGGGCGAAATTTTGCTGCGCTCTGACCTCTCGCGCGATCTCTTCAAGGGGCTTGCCCCCTGGCTCAATCGCTGGCCGGGCCGTCTGCTCCACGTCAATATTATGGGCTGCGCAATCTTTGCCGCCGTCAGCGGATCATCGGCAGCGACCGCGGCCACTATCGGGAAAATGTCGATCCCCGAACTAAAGGGGCGCGGCTACCCGGAGAAAATGATCCTGGGAACGCTGGCCGGATCGGCGACGCTTGGGCTGTTAATTCCGCCATCCATCATTCTGATCGTTTACGGCGTTGCAACCGAGCAGTCGATCGCCCGTCTCTTCATCGCCGGGATTTTGCCGGGGGCGATGCTGGTTGGAATTTTCGTCCTCTATGTGATGTTCCGGGCCTGGAACAATCCGTCCATGATCCCGGACGAATCGGTGCAGATGTCCTTTTCGCAAAAGCTGCGCGCCTCCGGCCGTCTGCTCCCCGTGATCGGCATTATCGCAGGCGTCATCGCGAGCATTTATACGGGTGTTGCCTCGCCGACCGATGCCGCCGCAGTCGGCGTTCTGCTGTCGCTGTTGCTGGCGATCGTGACGGGCGGCATATCAAGAGCATCCTTTATCGACAGCGTCATGAGCGCAACGATTACCTCCTGCATGATCGCGCTGATCCTCGCAGGTGCCGCCTTTCTGACCGTGTCGATGGGCTTCACCGGCATTCCGCGCAATCTGGCTTCCTGGATCGGCTCGCTTGAACTCTCGCCTTACGCGCTGCTCGCCGCACTCACCGTGTTTTTCATCGTGCTCGGCTGCTTTCTTGACGGCATCTCCGTGGTCGTGCTCACGACCTCGATCATCATGCCGATGGTCCAGGCCGCCGACATCGACCCGCTCTGGTTCGGCATCTATCTCGTCATCGTCGTGGAGATGTCGCAGATCACACCGCCCGTCGGTTTCAATCTCTTCGTGATCCAGGGTCTGACCGGACAGAACATCTTGAAAGTCGCCGCCGCCGCGATGCCGTTTTTCTTCCTGCTGCTCCTGGCCGTCGCGATTATCACGCTCTTCCCGGCGATTGTGACGTTTCTGCCGGGCTTGATGAGTAATTAGGTGAACCGCTGACGCCCGATGAGTACGGATTGCTCAGATCAGCCGTGCCCCACTTAGAATTTCGGCTCATGGTCGAGGCGCTGTCGCGTGTAGAGACGACGATTTCATCTCACAGCTCAAAGACTTCATTCCCTTCGCTGGATGTATCCAAATCAAATTTCGTTCACAAACCACCTTGCATGGAATAATCGCGGACACTGGGAGACAGCCCAAGACCAATTTCGAAATAACACACCCCCGAAAACGGCTAAAATGCTAGACCTACTACTCAGTCAAACAATATCTCCAGCCACATACCGGTCCAGCTTCGAAATATTTTCTAGCCGATACAATTTCATTTATTATAGATTTACTACGATTGCTCCACTTGATTGAAAGTTTTTTTCAATATGCTTTTTTCAAAATATTAAACATATTTAAAAATACCCGCTTTCCAAATTTGGGCTTACTATCCTCCGTTTTAACAGAATTATCTTGTTTTTTTTGGTCA
>CAZMAC010000685.1:0-1676 GCA_964564085.1 uncultured Hyphomicrobiaceae bacterium | reverse complement strand
CCGGGGCACGGTATTCATGAGCGAATGCGCTCAGACTCAATTTTCAGGTCCTGTGAGCCAATTGCAAAACTCTCTGGCGCGACAGCGGCGTGACTTTCTCAATGGTTGATTGTTATTGTTTGATTTCTCTGTTTTGTTGATGCTCCTGACTTCGACTGGTGTTCATGTGGCTTTTCTGGAGATGCTCAGGCGTAGTGATGCGCGGCTCCATGGCTGGGACCGATTGGTCGACCTGATTGGAGGACAGCGCTAAGGGATCAAATGATCAACCGGATCAGTTGATCGACGGTCAGCGCCAGCATGCCGAACATCAGATGGCACAACACCTTCTGCGCACCACGTACCCGTACATGACGGCCGCCGAAGTCGTCCTTGATCCGAGCATTGACCCGCTCGCCAGCGCTGCGCTGATGATAACGGATGGTCTCGGCGGGATAGTGATTGACCAATCGCTGGCGTTTGGCTTCGGTGGCCTTCTCCGCCTTGCCGCCTTCGATGTTACGCGGATGCGGATCGATGATCGGCACATGTCCGAGATCAAGGCTGGTCGCCTTGATCTCGGGCGCATCATAGGCACTGTCCATCAGATCATAGAGATTGGTCACCCGCTCGACTGTGATCTTCGAAAGCGGGATCGCTGCCTGGCTGTCATGAAGGGATGCTGAGGTCAAAAGAGCACTGATCGGAAGATCGCCGTCAGCGACGTCGATATGGAGCTTGTAGCCGATCCAGCTGGTCTTGTGGCCCTTGGCGTTCCGTTTGGTGCCGACCGCGCAATGCTTAGGGAGATCGGCCAACATCTCAGCCAGCGTCATCTCCCTTTGACGCTCCAGGCGGCGTTTGGGCTTTTGCACCTCTTCGCCCTTTTTCGGACGACCGCGCTTGCGTTTGCGCGGTTTCGGTTCCTCGATGCGCACCGGCTTCTCTCTGGCCTCGATCGCCGTGCTGTCGCGAGAAACATGACCAACCAGACGCTCCTTGTGGGTCCGCTCGATCAAGGCTGCGTGGATCAGAGAGGGCAAAGCGCTCTCAGCAAACTCTGCAAAGGCACGGGAGAAGGTCGCCTCGCTTGGCAACTGGCCTCGCCATTGCCAACCACAAAGTTGCCGCAAAGTCTTGTCCGCCTTCAAGCGCTCGATCAGCATCTTGGTGGTGGCAAGGTCCAGCACCGCCTTGGCGACAAAGGCCCGGCAGAGGGCGCGCCGGTCGGCCAAAGGCCGACCAGGCAGTCCACGCCAGATCTGGACGAAGGTCTCAATCCGCGCCATCTCGAGCACAGTAATAAGCTGCTTGTGCTTTTCGGTCAGCGGCCCGAGTTCATCATGAGCCCAGGGGAAAAGTTCGCCTTGAATGGTGGTCCAGTCGTCTGATAACGTTTCGCGTAGAGGCATGTCTTTAAACCAAGTTGTCGGTTTGTTTTTGGCAAAAGACACCCTACAACAAGGGATCGGACATGCCTCCCTTACTCAGCACTTCTCCCCAAAAAATTCGGCCGGACGATGGAGTTTTGCAATCAGCTCCCTTGTAGGCGATTTCGATCTCGTCTAGCGCATACAACATCTCGATATCTCCGGTCACGATCAACTTATCTCGGCTGCGTCTTACTCGCTTAGTATAGGCTCGGTGAGTTCGACCCGCCTGTGAATTGGCGCTCAGGAACAGTCACCGTGATGCTA
>CAZMAC010000684.1:0-1676 GCA_964564085.1 uncultured Hyphomicrobiaceae bacterium | reverse complement strand
ACTAGTGCCTGGAACGACACATCAAGCGCCGAGACAGGCGCATCGAGCACGAGGATCGCCGGGTCGAGCATCAATGCGCGGGCAATGGCAATGCGCTGGCGCTGCCCGCCGGAGAACATATGCGGATAGCGGCTGTAATGTTCCGGCCTCAGACCAACCGCATCCATCATGAATTCGGCCTTTTCGCGCCGCTCCGCTGTAGAAAGCGGGGTATTGACGAGCAAAGGTTCCTCAAGCGCGGAGCCGATTTTCTGCCGGGGGTTGAGCGAGCCGTAAGGGTTTTGAAAGACGATCTGAACTTTGCTGCGCAATTGCGCACGTATCGCTTTCGGCGCGCCGACGACGTCCTTGCCAAGAATTGACAGTGTGCCGAATGTTGGTTCCTCGATCATGGTGACGAGGCGGGCAAGTGTTGATTTCCCACAGCCGGACTCACCGACAACTGCAAGAGTGCGCCCGCGCTGGAGAGTGAAACTCGCATCGTCCACAGCCCGCAGAGTTGTGTCGCCACCAAAATATCCCTGCGAAACGCGATAGTGCTTTGCCAGATTGCTCGCCTGCAGAACAGTTTCGCCCGTCATTCCGCCATCTCCAGCGCTGGATGATCTTGAGGTGTTCCCTCCGCAAGCGGATAATGGCACAAAGCGTCGCCAAGCTCTTCACCTGCCCGAACGGGCCGGATATTCACGCAGCGGTCTGTCGCAAAACGGCAGCGCGGCGAGAACAGGCAGCCGGCTGGGCGGTCGAACACGCCAGGCACAATGCCGGGGATCGACGGCAGCAACTCGTCGGTGGCGCGTTCCGGCAATGCGGCAAGAAGTGCTGCGGTGTAGGGATGGTGAGGATCGTTGAACAGGTCAAGCACCGGCTGCTCCTCGACTTTCTGCCCGGCATAATGGACCGAAACGCGCTTTGCGGTCTCCGCGACAACGCCCATATCATGCGTGACAAGAATGAGCGCCATGCCCGTATCCTGCTGAAGCTTCACGAGCAGGTCCAGTATCTGCGCCTGGATCGTGACATCGAGCGCTGTCGTCGGCTCGTCCGCAATGAGCAGCTTCGGATTGCAGGCAATCGCTATTGCGATCATCACACGCTGATTCATCCCGCCCGACATTTGATGCGGGAAATTATTGAGCCGCTTTTCCGGGGCCGGAATGCCGACCTGGTCGAGTAATTCGATTGCACGAGATTTTCGCTGGCTGCGGTTCATGGCCGTATGGATTTTAAGCACTTCGGTGAGTTGGAAACCGACCGTAAAGCAGGGGTTCAAACTCGATACCGGCTCCTGAAAAATCATGGAAATTTCCGAGCCGATAATCGTGCGCCGCTGGCGCTTCGACATCGCCAATAGATCGCGGCCGTCAAAGCGCATCCGGTCAGCCATCACACTTGCCGTCGGCGGCAGCAGTCCCATCACAGCCAGCATGGAAACGGATTTCCCCGATCCGGACTCGCCGACGATGGCGAGCACATCGCGCGCATCGATACTGAGTGAGACGCCGTCGACCGCCTGGAACGCCCCTGCGATGGTTGCGAATTCAACGGTCAGATTGTCGATCTCTAACAGCGCCACGGCTCAGGACCTCTTCAGCTTGGGATCGAGCGCGTCGCGCAGACCGTCGCCCATCAGGTTGATGGCAAGCGCCGTCAAAAGGATCGCAATGCCCGGAAAT
>CAZMAC010000683.1:0-1683 GCA_964564085.1 uncultured Hyphomicrobiaceae bacterium | reverse complement strand
CCCCCCCCCCCCCCCCCCCCCCCCCCCCCCGCCCCCCCCCTACCTCCCCACCCCCCCGTGTGGGTCCACACGCCGCAATTGGGGAGTAGGATCGCGGCGATCTGTCAGATCGTACTGTCTGGGCTAAGCCGCCGGGGATAGTAACCGTTCGCGGTTCCTTGCCGATCGTGCCTCGTCTTCCGCAAATTTCAAAAAATATGCGAGCGCCGGTTGGCCGTGTCGGGTTGCAAGTTGCGCTAAACTATTCACCATGTCCTCAATATATTCACAAATCTGCTCACCCTGATTGGGTCCTTGAAATGACTTGTTTTTCAAATAAACTTCCAAAATATCTTTGCAATTGGACTGAGTTACTGGTTTTAAATTTCGCCGTTTTACATCAGGCATAATTCACTCCACTTAATAAATACTCTTGACTGCCTTTTTTTTTCCTTATTTCTGTTTTTTACAATATTTGAATTAAAAGGTTAAGACGCAAAGACACGTAAGCATTTGCCGAAGTCTAAATCTTGCCACAATTCGCCCAATTTTGCCCTATTTCAGATCAAAGTGCGCCGTTGTTTCTCTCCATAACAAAGCCTGCGCAGAGGCGTTCAGGGGTACCCAATGTTGTTATTCTCGTACAATCGTCATTAAATCTTTATGGCCGGTTGGGGCTTGACGATCGGGACTGCCTCTTCGCTGCCAGATGATTACTTCCTCACGCTCGGTTTGGACCGGGTCAGAAATTCGTCTTTACAAAGACGGTATCGGGTCTGTTCGCGTGCATGGCAACGCCAAATATCACATCCCTTTCGCTGATGCGTTGCAGGTTTTACGAAGTGCGGGGATCAAACCGTCTCAAGCGCCGTTAGAGCGGCGCATATAGTCTGAAAGGCTCTTTTTGCGCGCTTCCAGATCAACGACCGCAAGAGTCAATTCCCGGATGACAGCGGCTACCTTGTCCCTCTCCCCGGCGCGAAGCCCGGGATGCGAGGCAAGGGCTTCCCGGAAAATGCCCACTCCGAGGATCTTATCCTGAGAGGCAAAGAAATGCGGTTCCCCGGTCTTCAGCCATCGTTCGGCGCATAAGCAGATAATTTTCCCGGACCTGCACGACATACCGTCTCTTCGCGCAAGATACAGACGTTGTCTTACGTGCCGTAAATGATTCAGGACGCTTGGGATTTGACGGCGATCGATTGACAGTCTTCGCAGCGTCCGAAGCGCCTCGATCACGTCGTCAGCGTGGTGCAGATTAATCCTTGGTCCCTGCGCCGGTTCCAGGGCTCTGCCTTTAGATCCCACAGGCTCGCTGAAAGTCATGTTCGCGCAAAACCAGGATACACCATACCAAACTGCACGCATTATGTCGCATTTTAACAAGTTATGCTCAATCGCGTAGAATCCTCTAGGTATTTGGAACGATTGGTAAAAAAACCGATGAGCGTAAAATCAGTGGGGTGAAGAACATCTAGGGGAAAGCGAACGCGTACCGTCTTTCCACCTTCCCTTACGATGATGTCATTTTGTATTGATCGTTACCCATCATTTGAGCAAGCACATGCCCTCCGGCTACGAAACATCCGGCGATTATGGCGGGCCGCCACCTACAGGGCGAGAGGTTCTGGCCATCCTAATCGCTATTCTGTGCATTGCGGCTCTTTTGATCATCACTAGGTAATACCGGATGAGCGGGCTTTC
>CAZMAC010000682.1:0-1699 GCA_964564085.1 uncultured Hyphomicrobiaceae bacterium | reverse complement strand
GCCAGCCGACAATACGGCGGGCGTAGGCGTCGATGATGAAGGCGACATAGACGAATCCTTGCCATGTGGCGAGTGGAGTAAGAAGCGCGGGGGCGCTTCTCCTCCCCGAACCGTACGTGCACCTTTCAGCGCCTACGGCTCTCCATTCAAGCCTGGCCCATGGCCATAGCAACATCGTGATAGCGGGAGGTGACGGTGCTTCGCGTTTCGCTCCGGAAGATGTATGGGTTGGTCTCCGGATTCCGCCACCGGAACTGCGCCTTTGGACTGGATACCATTCTGCGCAGCGCCTTGCCGATACGGTTTCCACGGTCACTTCGTCCATAGACAAGCCAGGTTTTTGCCTTGCCTGCCTCCGGCGCTCGATACCAGCTTCGCATCAAAGGCTTGATGCGTGACCGATATTTCCGCGCCAGCCAGTGCGCCAGTTTCCAGAACACGACATGGTCGATGCGCCGGAAGGTGCGGGCTGTGAAGTCGGTGAACTTGTAGAACGCCGCCCATCCCGCCAATTGGCGGTTCAGACGATCCACCATGTCGACCTTGCCGACATCATGATTGCCGGAAAGGGCCTCGGTCAGCTTGCGAACAAACGCTTTGGCCTTTTCCCTGGGTATCGTTGTAACGACGGACATGCGCCCGTTCGCCCCTCGTTTGCGAATGATCCGATGCCCCAGAAAGACGAACCCGTCATCGACGTGGGTGATATGGGTTTTCTCCATATTCAACGTCAGCTTCAGGCGGTCTTCCAGAAAGGCTCGGCATTCTTTACGTATCTCCATGGCATGAGCCTTCGTCCCCTTGACGAGGATGACGAAGTCATCAGCATAGCGACAATAGGCAACCGCAGGTTTCCATTGCCGGTTCTCGCGAACCGTGATGGGGCGTCCCTGCTGAATGCCGAAGTTCCATGCCCAGCGATCCTTGCGGGCTTTCCGGTTCAGGTATTTCGCCTCCAGCCACGCATCAAACTCATGGAGCATGATGTTGGACAGGAGCGGCGACAGCACGCCGCCTTGCGGAACACCTTCACTGGACGCCGTGAACAGACCACGGTCGACGTGGCCCGCCTTGAGGATACGCCAGAGAAGATCGACAAACCGTCCGTCCCGCACCCGCCGTCGTACACATTGCAGAAGCAACCGGTGATGAACGGTGTCAAAGTAGCTCGCCAGATCACCTTCGATAATCCAGCGGCCTCTCGTCGTGTCCGTGCCATCCTGAAGCTGCAACTTCACGGTGCGGACAGCATGATGTACGCTGCGTTCCGGCCGGAAGCCATAGGACAGGCGATGGAAGTCGCTTTCCCAAATCGGCTCCATGGCCATCAGCATGGCGCGTTGGACAATGCGGTCTGTCAGGGTCGGTATACCCAGCGGTCGCAGCTTGCCATTGGCTTTCGGGATATAGATGCGCTTGACCGGCTTTGGGCGATAGGCGCCCTTCAGCAGGTTTGTCCGCAGATCGGCCAGATGGTGATCCAGTCCGGCCTGCATCCGTCGCTTATCTATTCCATCAGTACCCGGCGTTCGTGCGCCACTCGACGCCAGAACGATCCGGGCCGCCTCGGCAAGCCATTCCCGATCGGCAATGAGCCGGAGAAGACGGTCGAACCGACGGTTCGGGTCAGCCTCGGCCCATGTTGCGAGCTTGTGCTGCATTTCGCTGATTATCAAAGGTCTTCACCTCGTTTGGTCAG
>CAZMAC010000681.1:0-1707 GCA_964564085.1 uncultured Hyphomicrobiaceae bacterium | reverse complement strand
GAGTCGCTGCTCGCAGCGGCGAGGTAGTTCCATGGAAACCGCTTACACCTCCACAAGATCGCTCAATGATGGCAACCGGATCAACATTCTGCGTTTGCAGGATCGTCTGCTGAAGGCTCAGCAGGAGGTCGCTTCAGGCCGTCTTGCCGATGTGGGCGTCAGCATTGGCGGGCGAACGCGCGAAACGGTTTCGCTCAGACAGGATTATGCCCGGTTCAACACGCTGATCGAGACCAACGGCTTTGTGAAAACGCGTCTCGATACAACGCAGGTCGCGCTCAATTCTTTCGTTGAAACCGCACAAAGCTTTGTGAATTCCGTGATTGCGGCCCGCGATGCCGAAGGCGGAGCAACGATCGCCCAGCAGCAAGGCGAGTCAGCTCTCAAGCAATTACTGGATGGACTGAACACCACGATTGCCGGAGAGCATATATTTGGCGGCATCAACACCACGGCGGCGCCGGTTGAGGATTATTACGCCAGCCCTGCCCCTTCGAGCAAACTGGCCGTCGATGCGGCTTTCACGACGGCATTCGGCACCACACAATCCGATCCGTTGAACAATAACATTCTGCCTGCGGCGATGCAGACATTTCTGGATACCGGTTTTTCGACCGTTTTCGACCTCCCGGCCTGGACAACCGATTGGTCGAATGCATCAAGCACGAATGTCATGAGCCGGATTTCGGGTGTCGAGACGGTTGAAAGCTCGGCAAATGCGAATGAGGCCGCATTCCGGAAGCTGGCCGAGGCTTATACGATGATTGCCGATCTCGGCGTTGAGAATTTGAACAAAGCCGCTTTCGGGGTTGTCGCAGAAAACGCCGCCATTCTTGCGAGTGAAGCCATTCAAGAGATTTCGGTGATCCAGGGTCGTCTTGGCACGTCCGCGGCGCGGATCCAGAGCTCGAATGAGAAAATGTCCACCCAGCTCAATGTGCTCAATACGCAAATCGATAATTTAGAAAAGGTCGATCCGTTCGAGGCGTCGACCCGCGTGACCACCCTGTTAACTCAAATCGAAACGGCCTATGCGCTTACCGCCCGTGTCCAGCGGCTGACGATCCTGAATTATATCTGATCTGACGTCTCTAGCTTCGCGTTCCGTCAAATCGTGAGAAGAAAATATGTATCGGTTCTCTTATGCTGAAGTCCTTGAAGAAACGCCGCAAACTGCCCGTGAACGGGAGCGGCTCGCAATCGAGCACTCCATAGAGCTTCTCAAAACAGCTCAACAGGCCGGCCCGAATTCGAGGGAAGCCGTTGAAGCCATTTATTTCATACGCAAGCTTTGGGCTTTTTTTATCGAGGATTTAGCAAAGGCGGACAACGATTTGCCAAAGCAACTCCGCGCCGATCTGATTTCGATCGGCATATGGGTCATGAAAGAAGCTGAAGATATCAGGCTTGGAAATTCTACAAATTTCAAAGGCTTGATTGATGTATCCGAATTGATTTCAGGCGGTCTTCAGTGAGAGGCACCATGCAGATCAGTTTGAAACCGGGAGAGCGGATTTTCATCAATGGCGCGGTTCTGCGGGTCGACCGCAAGGTTACGATTGAGCTGCTGAATGACGTGACGTTCCTACTAGAGAGTCATGTTTTGCAAGCGAATCAAGCGACGACGCCGCTTCGTCAGCTCTACTTCGTCGTGCAAACAATGCTGATGGATCCGGCAAATGCTGAATCTGCTAAGCTGGTTTTTGA
>CAZMAC010000680.1:0-1708 GCA_964564085.1 uncultured Hyphomicrobiaceae bacterium | reverse complement strand
TTTTTTGCTTTGAGCCTACCGCACTCAGATGCCTGTTTTGTCAAAGCTTACCCCGCCGAGACGAGCGAAGCCTTTTGTGACGGCCATGTTTCGGCTTTTGCTTTTTTCGGCGGTGTGCCGCTCACGATAAACGATGGGGTGGACGCCCCTATCGGCCACTGATGTGCCAAAGTGGCGGAGTTAGAAATCAGATTTGGGAGGCGTCCTTGACGGAAGTGCATATTATTGGATTGGATCTGGCCAAGCGGGTGTTTCAGGCTCATGGCGCTGCCTTAGATGGAACGGTCGTATTTCGCAAAAAACTCTCGCGGAACCAGGTCCTGACATTTCTGTCGGCGCAACGACGCTGCATTGTTGCAATGGAAGCTTGCGCCAGTGCTCATCATTGGGGACGTGAGATCGGTGCGCTGGGGCATGAGGTTCGCCTCATTGCGCCGGCCTATGTGAAGCCCTTTGTTAAACGCCAAAAGAACGATATGGCCGATGCAGAGGCAATCAGCGAAGCCGCATCGCGAGCCAATATGCGTTTTGTTCCCGTCAAAAGCGCTGAGAAACAGGCTTCGGCTGTCGCCTTCAAGACGCGCGATTTTCTGGTGCGGCAGCGATCGCAGAGCATCAACGCCCTCCGAGGGCACGTCGGAGAGTTTGGTTTCATTGCTCCGCAAGGTGTTGCCCACGCCGGTAAGCTGGCCGCCTGGATCAGGAGCCCTGACTGCGACCTGCCGGAAGCCGCACGAGCAATGTGTCTCATTCTTGTCGAGATGGTTGATCGGCTGTCAGAACAGATCAGCCATTTGAATGTTGAGATCGCCAGCCGGGCCCGCCGCGATGAGACCTCACGTCGCCTAATGACCATCACTCGATCAGCCCTCGTCTTATCAGACGAGGTCAAGCTGATCGATACTATGAATAAGCGCAACTGTCCGCGTTCTATGGAACGCGCGTTGCGCTGGCTTTGGTCCGATCATCGCGACAGCCGTTGAAACCATGGCGCCGCCGGCGAGCGTCTTCAAGCGTGGCCGTGATCCCCGTTTTCACGGGGACATGCTTTGCGGCCTGGATGGGGCTGACGCCGCGCCAGAATTCGAGCGGTGGGAAAGTCAGATTGGGACGAACCTCGAAGATGGGACATCGGGATTTGCGACGCCTACTTATTATTGGCGCCAGCGCAGTTGTTCGATGGGCTAGCAGGCAGAACGGAAAGACGAGCCCATGGCTCACTCGTATGCTGGAGTGTAAACCGCCCATGCTGGTCATCATGGCACTTGCCAACAAAATGGCGCGTATCTGTGAGCGCTTGACGCTCACGGTGAACGTTCGCTCTGGGCGCTGATGGCGAAAGGCGGCGTTTATCGGCTCAGCCCCGAAACGGCGACAACAGGCTAACGGATTTCTGCCGGCTTTTTGCGCCGGCAGATCATGTAAGAAGGTCTCCTGAACATTATGGACAACGGTCAATAAGACGGGATCGGAAAAACCAGGCGAGCGAACTGCGTCTCGAGCGCGAGTAAACGTAATGGATCTGATCCGCGTATTTCCATGTGGGCCCGCGGCATGTGTAAAGCCGCAACACGAGGCCGGACACACGTCAGCACCAGACCATGTCGATAGGTTCATTGAAGATTCTTCTTGCATAAAACGGGGCGTCCACACACGTTCGCTCGTGCCGTCAAACATCTGGTTTTGTGCCGGATCGAGCGTCGTCCGC
>CAZMAC010000679.1:0-1709 GCA_964564085.1 uncultured Hyphomicrobiaceae bacterium | reverse complement strand
GGACGGATGTCCGGTGCAAAGCAAAAAATAGAGCAGGATGTCGACTCTGATTAAATGCATCCTGCTCTAGACAGCAAATGTCTGGCAAACTGAGCCGTTAAAGCTTTTTCTGGATGATGGTCGACTTACCTTCGCGATCGTAGATTTCCTGCATGCGGTGATAGTCGATGAACTCCACATCCGTGATCCCCGCCTTCAGGACCCGTGTGGCAAGTGCGTCGGTCGCCAAGATGTGATGACTGTCCCGCACGTTGAATAGCTCATAGGGCGCGGTAAAATTTTCACGCCAGTAACTTTGTTTGGCTATCCGCCACTCCGCCTTTGAACCGTTATGGCATGTCAGCTCAACACGATCATAATCAGTGACGCGTTCGCGTTCGAGAAGATCTACGAAATTGAGGACCATCATTTGGCGGTAGTCCTGGTCCGCCGCCTTTTGCGATGGATTTCGCAGTACAACCGGGAGCCACGCGACCGTATCAGGTCCAAGCGCCATCACGTCCCTTAAACGGTGGGAGGCGAGCTGAATACCGAATGTGTGCAAAAAATCCGGCGTATAGTCCGCAACCTTAATTTCAAGCTCAGGCGTTGGCAGATTGCGGTCCCACTCGACGACCTCAGCAGCCGTTCGAAAGCGGCTGTTCTTGCAATATTGCCGCTGCAGTAAACGGTGAGAAATGCCTCGCCTTTCATCCCCCTTATAGAGGCGAAACAACTCTGGAACCGCATCATCAAGCGCAAATTGCCTGCGTAAACTATCGGCTGAAGCCCCAAAACCCCAATAACGGGTGCCTTCAGCCGCCAAACCCTCGCGCGTCAAAATGTTAATCGCTGTGAGTGCCAGCCCGCCTCGAACAAAGTCCCTGCGGGCCAGCCTGCTGCAAATCCCGCTCAATTCTTATGTTGGAATCCGGCTGTGCTTGATCGCATCATGCAGCTCGGTCAGCGCTGATTTCACCTGTTGGTCGCCCGTTGCCGAGATCTGCTTGGCAAGCTTCTGGGTGAGAGCTGCTCGATCCTGCTTCGTCAAGATCGGTTGATAGGCAGAAATTGCGTTGAGAGCGCCCTTGCTCATGTAAAGAATGTCGGACTTGGAATAACGGCTCGTTTCGCCCATGCTTTTCACAAGCCCTGAATAGAATTCACGGGCATTGTCTTTTATCTGATTCATCAAAGCCACATGGGTCTTATATCTGACGTCATGTCTCAACGTCTTCAGATATGGGTCACCGATTTCCAGCAAGGCAGCGGCGGCTTTTGCCCGATAAACCCTCAATCTGGCGAGTTCAGCCGCATAGGGTTTGCCCTTTTGCGCCCCGTTCGAATAGAACGTAACAAGCTGGTCAAGCGGCCGCAGGATCGGTTCCAACTTCTGATAACGGACCGTGATGGCAAGCTCCGGATTCCGCCCCATATGCAGAGGGATATTGTCGTTGGCGACCATTCGCTCAAAGACCGATTTTGTGCCGGAAAGCGTTGGCAGCGCCAGACCATCATCCTCGACCCGTTGCACCAGGGCCCGGTAATCGGTTGCATCCCAAGGATCATTGGCGGAAGGGTAGCGTTTTTGAGCGTTGGCGGATTGCGCCGCCAGGACCACGCATACAAGCAGCCAAACGGCAGATATGAATATATTGAACCCTTGTCTCATTAAATACTTCCTCTCCGGCGCGGACGGTTCGATATTCGGTTGATGGCACTATAACGCC
>CAZMAC010000678.1:0-1714 GCA_964564085.1 uncultured Hyphomicrobiaceae bacterium | reverse complement strand
GACGATATCGCGCGTAGCCCGCTCGCCGCGCTTGTGATATCGCGACATGAAACGCTCGCCATCGCCATTCAGCAGATAGCCGCCCGCGCCGCGCAGGCCTTCTTCGAGGACAGTGCCGGTCATCCGCGTGTCCGGTCCGCCGAGAAGTCCGGTCGGGTGGAACTGCACCATTTCCATATCGCGCAGAGGCAGACCGAGACGCAGCGCCATCGCCAGCCCGTCGCAGCTCTTATCGCCTGACGGCGTGTGGTAGAGATACATGGTCGGTCCACCGCCGGTTGCCAGCAATACGGCCTTGGCCTGCACGAAACGATAGCCGCCGGTACGCATATCGATCAGCAGCGCACCGGAGATACCGGAACCGTCCGCCGCCGGGATCAGTTCGATGGCGCGATGTTCCTCAAGCCGGTTCACATCCAGCGCCAGCACCTGCTCCATCAAACGGTTGATGATCTCAATGCCGGTCAGATCGCCCTTATGGACGGTGCGGTCGAAGGTCTGACCGGCGAAAGCTTTCTGATGCAGCGAACCGTCTGGATTGCGGTCGAAAAAACAGCCGATCTCATTTTCCAGCTCGCAGATGCGCTCGACTGCGCCGACGCAGAGCCGCCAGGCGAGGTCCTGACGGGGCAGCCACTTGCCGCCCTCTATGGTGTCCATGAAATGACGCTCGATGGAGTCGTCAGCGGCGAGCGCAACATTGTAGCCGCCCTGAACCATGCGTGTGCAGCCGCTTTTGCCGAGCAAGCCTTTGACAGCAATCGTGATATCCAGCGACGGATCGGCTTGTTTGGCATGAAGGGCGCCGAACAGCCCCGCGCCACCGGAGCCAATAATCAGAATATCGGTCTTATGGCGCTCGACCCGCATTACGACACTCCGGCAAGGAAGACCACGCCAATAAGGATAGCTGCAACGGCGCTTGGGATGATCCAGCTTGTCTTGGCGGATTCAGGATTTTTCCATGGGAAAAGCTCAAGGATCAAGAGCCGCATCCCGAAGAAGATATGAATGCTGAGTAAAATGACGAGGCCCCATTCGGCAAATTTGACAAGCGGCAACTCCGAAAAGGCTAAAGCGCTGTCCAGTGTTTCCGCACCGCGTAGTGCCAAGCCCAGTACGAAGAAATGTGCGGGCAGAAAAAGTGCAAGCGCAATGCCGGACAGACGGTGACCAATGAATGCCCAATAAGCGCGGTGATTGCGGTGCTTCATCATGGCGTTGTACCCGTTACGGCCGCAACGGCGCGCATTCCGAAGAGAAACAGAAACGACCCGAAGATGATCATCGCCCAATCGATGAATGAATGCGGCAGTGATGTCCATTCCTTGAGAATGTTACGCAGTCCAATCGGGGCATGAACAGCAGCGGCAGCAACAAAGAGGCCGTAAAAACCTGCCCACCACAGGCTGCCCTTCGTTCGCCCCAGAATTTCAGCGGCCGTCAATCCTTCGCGCACGGCATAAAGGATCAGCACAAGGTGGATAATTACCATTGGCGCCAACAGAATAGCCGATACGCGTTGCATAATGAAAAGATGGCGGTCGTTCATTCACTCGCTCCCCGCGAGAAAGCCAAGAAGAGACATGCGTTTCAAACCGGCGATACTAGCCGTTGGGCTGATGCCGACGGGACAATGTTGCGCGCAGCTTCCCATTGTATGACAGGTTCCGCAACCGCCCTCCGCTATCGCCTTGCTGAATGTGGCTTTAGG
>CAZMAC010000677.1:0-1716 GCA_964564085.1 uncultured Hyphomicrobiaceae bacterium | reverse complement strand
GTGGGTCGAAAGCGGGGGCATTTTCGCCGTGGCGAACCTGCGGGGCGGCGGCGAATATGGTGAGGCGTGGCACCAGGCAGGCAAGCTCGCAAACAAGCAAAATGTGCCTCGTCAGACGAATTCGTGGGTGAATTCAGGCTCTGGCAAGGCCGCCAGGTTGTGATACAAGGCAGTTTCATAGGCTTGTTGTGTGCGGAAGCCGTATGATTTTCTGGTGATCAGTTTTAGTTTGTTGTTGAAGCCCTCGACAATTCCCGATGAAAGCTTGCCTTCAGCATGGAACCAGTTGAGGATCAGCTCTCGCTTCTCCCGAAGTAGACGAGCTGCCTTCTTCATCGGTTCGATTTTGCTTCGCATCGCACGGGTACACCACTGGTCCAAGAACCGGCCTGCCCAAGTCGGACTCACGTATTCCCAAAACTGTTGAAAGTCCTCTTTCATGAGGTGGCTGCGGACGGACTTGAGGTTGTATTGGAGAATCTCTTTCAATTTGACGGCCTGCTTTTCTGTCAAGTTCTCAGGACGCTTGAGCAACAGCCACTTACTTCCTTTGAGTACGGGTTCGTAGCCATCCTGCTGTAGTTGCTTCGCTTCGGCGGCTCGCACCTCGTTAATGGCTTTGCCAATCCGCTGCATGATGTGGAAACGATCCAGGACGTGGACTGCCTGTGGTGCTTTCTTGGCAATCACTTTCAGATAGGCTTGCCACATATCGCTGCAGACGAACTGGAGTTGACTCGTGCGTGCCTTCCCCAGGAAGCGAAAGAACCGTAGCAGAGTCTTGGTCGTTCGGTCCTTGCCAATCCACAATAGTCGTTTGCGACCTTCATCCAGTTGGTAGACCACCGTTTGGTACTGGTGGCCGCGATGCCACTGGACTTCGTCGACGCCAATCGCCTCGATACCACTTAGGTCTCGGTGTTCCAAACCCCAGGAAACAGCGTATTTGACCGCTTCATAGACTCGATCCCAGCTGACGCGGAAGGCTTCCGATACGTCCTTCCAACTCATCCGCTTGGCCCAGCGAGCCAGGAACCATTTGTACTCGGTGGTCATCGGACTCTTGCCCTCAGCCCAAGGCACTCGCTCCACCTTCACACCACAATCCGAACAATTCACTCGACGCATGCGATAGACGAAGTACACCATGATTCCCCAAAGAGGGACGAATTCAAAACGCCGTGGCTCTTTTGACTGGTCGTAGCCCGGTCGTACTTGCCCGCATCCTGAACAAATCGGTCGGCCGTTGGCGCGAGGCTGCAGCTCCACCTCGACAGCTATCTTCTTCTTGCCGTCTTCCTCAATCCAGATTGCTTTCCCGAACACAAAGGACTTGTAGCCTGTCACCTGATTGAGGATAGTTTTCAGTTGCATCCTGCGGTTCCGTTCCGTTACTGATGGTCTTTAACAAACTCATCTATAGCGGAACTTCCTCAGGATGCACGGCCTCATCGACGCCCTTGCCCTCGCGCGGTAAACTCCAGCTTGCCTGACGGAGGATAGGGCAATGCTGGAGAGCAACCCGAGCGCCGATCCAGGTCCGAAAGCAAGGCGAGGTCGCCAGTGTGCGGCCTCACCTCTATTCTCAATCCTTGCTTTTGGCCACATGCGCCAAACTCCGGGGTTTGGGGCGGAGCCCCAAGGGAAATTCACCCACTAATTCCTCTGAAGAGCCTTTTTGTAGAGGTCGAAGGTACCTTCTCATTTCCGCTCTCC
>CAZMAC010000676.1:0-1721 GCA_964564085.1 uncultured Hyphomicrobiaceae bacterium | reverse complement strand
ACCAGATCGAGTGGAGCCACGTGGTCGTCGTGATCGACGGCGTGACGACGACCGTGAAGGTGGCGCATGTCCGGCTCTGCCACAGCCGGATGATGCTCGTGCGCGCCTACCCGCGGGAGACGCAGGAGATGGTGTTCGATGCCCACGACCGGGCGTTCGCCTTCTTCGGCGGTGCGTGCACGCGCGGGATCTACGACAACATGAAGACCGCGGTGGACGCGATCTTCACCGGCAAGGAACGGGCCTACAACCGGCGCTTCCAGCAGATGTGCGGGCATTACCTCGTCGAGCCGGTCGCCTGCACGCCCGCCTCAGGATGGGAGAAGGGGCAGGTCGAGAACCAGGTGGGCACGGTACGTCAGCGGTTCTTCGCGCCGCGGGTGCGCGTGAAGAGCTACGAGGAGCTCAATGCCTGGCTGGAGGACCGCTGCCTCGCCTGGGCGAAGGCGCACCCACATCCGGAGCTTCCCGACACGACGATCTGGGAGGCGTTCGAGGCGGAGCGTCCGCATCTGGTACCGTATCGCGGCCCGTTCGACGGCTTCCACGCCGTGCCGGCCGCCGTCTCGAAGACCTGCCTGGTCCGCTTCGACAGCAACAAGTACTCGGTGAAGGCGAGCGCGGTGGGGCGACCGGTGGAGATCCGCGCCTACGCCGAGCGCATCGAGATCCGACAGGACGGCCGCGTGGTCGGCGAACACCGCCGCGCCTTCGGACGAGGAAAGACGGTCTACGATCCCTGGCACTACGTGCCCGTGCTGGCCCGCAAGCCGGGGGCGCTGAGGAACGGGGCGCCCTTCAAGGACTGGGACCTGCCGCCGGCGCTGGAGCGCATCCGACGCAAGCTGCGCGCCGCGTCGGACGGCGACCGTCAGATGGTGAAGATCCTCGCCGCCGTGCTTGGCGACGGCCTCGAGGCGGTGGAGGCGGCCTGCGCCGAGGCGCTCGCCGACGGCGTCCACTCGGCGGACGTGGTCCTCAACATCCTCGCCCGGCGTCGCGAGCCCGAGCCGCCGCCGCCGATCATGACGCCGGAGGCCCTGCGCCTCGCCCACGAGCCGGTCGCCGACTGCGCCCGCTACGACAGCCTCAGGAGGGCCGCCCGATGATGGACCGCACCGAGATCCTGACCACGATGGGAGACCTCAAGCTCTTCGGCATGAGGGCGGGCTACGACGAGATCGTCGCCACCGCCGTGAAGCGCGAGCACGAGCCGCAGCGCGTGATCGGCGACCTGCTCTCCGCCGAGCTGAACGAGAAGCGGGCGCGCTCGATCAAGTACCAGATGACGGTCGCCCGCATGCCCTTCGCCAAGGAGGTCGAGGAGTTCGACTTCGCCGACACGCCGATCAACGAGACCCTGGTCCGGGACCTCGCCGGCGGGGCGTTTCTCGATCAGCAGCGCAACCTCGTGCTGGTTGGCGGCACGGGCACCGGCAAGACGCACCTAGCCGTCGGCATCGTGCGCGCCTGCATCCGCGCCGGCGCCCGCGGGCGCTTCTTCAACGTGGTCGATCTGGTCAACAAGCTGGATGCCGAGGCCCGCGACGGCCGCCAGGGCCGCACCGCCGACCTCCTGTGCCGGCTGGACTTCGTCGTGCTCGACGAGCTCGGCTACCTGCCCTTCGCGCAGACAGGCGGGCAGCTCCTCTTCCACCTGATCAGCCGGCTCTACGAGCAGACCTCGATCATCGTCACCACGAACCTCGCCTTCGGCGAAT
>CAZMAC010000675.1:0-1724 GCA_964564085.1 uncultured Hyphomicrobiaceae bacterium | reverse complement strand
GCGTCAGGCCGTGCCGCTCATCAAGGCCGAAGCGCCGCTCGTTGGGACCGGCATGGAATCGGTCGTGGCGCGTGACAGCGGCGCAGCGATTGCCGCGCGGCGGGCAGGGATTATCGACCAGGTGGATGCGACGCGTATCGTGATCCGGGCAACGGATGAAACCGATCCATCGAAATCCGGAGTCGATATCTATCGTCTGCGTAAATTCCAGCGCTCGAACCAGAATACCTGCATCAATCAACGCCCGCTCGTTCGTGTGGGCGACCGGGTTGAGGCAGGCGATATCATCGCCGATGGCCCGTCAACCGATTTGGGCGATCTGGCGCTCGGCAAGAATGTCCTCGTGGCCTTCATGCCGTGGATGGGCTTCAATTTCGAGGACTCCATTCTTATTTCCGAAAGAATTGTGTATGATGACGTGTTCACCTCAATTCACATTGAAGAATTCGAGGTTGCGGCGCGTGACACGAAGTTGGGGCCTGAAGAAATCACGCGAGATATTCCGAATGTCTCGGAAGAAGCCCTTAAAAATCTTGATGAGGCCGGAATCGTCTATATTGGCGCTGAAGTAAACCCTGGCGATATTCTCGTCGGTAAAATCACGCCGAAAGGCGAAAGCCCGCTGACGCCGGAAGAAAAACTTCTGCGCGCCATTTTCGGTGAAAAAGCCTCCGATGTCCGCGATACCTCCCTGCGCTTGCCGCCCGGTGTGAACGGAACGGTCGTGGAAGTTCGTGTCTTCAACCGCCACGGCGTCGAAAAAGACGAGCGCGCCATGGCGATCGAGCGCGAAGAGATCGAAAGTCTGGCGAAAGACCGCGACGACGAGCTGCAAATCCTTGACCGGAACGTTTATGGCCGTCTCCGGGACATTCTGATGGGCAAAGAGGTCGCGCGCGGTCCGAAGGGAATGCGAAAGGGCTCCACGGTCAACGAGGAAACGCTTTCGGATGTCCCGCGCAGTCAATGGTGGGAAATCGCGCTCAAAGACGAGAGCACGATGACCGACATTGAGGCCATCCGCCGCCAGTATGACGAGGCAAAAAAACGCCTGGAGCAGCGTTTTGTCGACAAGATCGACAAGCTGAAGCGCGGTGATGAGCTGCCGCCCGGCGTCATGAAGATGGTCAAAGTCTTCGTTGCCGTGAAGCGGAAGCTGCAGCCCGGCGACAAGATGGCCGGACGTCATGGCAATAAGGGCGTCATCAGCCAGATCGTGCCGATTGAGGACATGCCTTATCTGGAGGATGGATCGCCGGTCGACATCATCTTGAACCCGCTCGGCGTGCCGAGCCGTATGAATGTCGGCCAGATCCTCGAAACCCATATGGGCTGGGCCTGTCGCGGCCTCGGTGTGATGATCGGCGAGGCGATTGATAAATATCGGGAGCACGAAAAGCCGGAAGAGCTGAAAAAGGTGCTTCTCAATATCTATGGGAAAAATGAAGCGATCGACGACGTCGATGGCGACCAACTCTTTGAGCTAGCCGGAAACCTCCGGCGCGGGGTCCCAATCGCCACGCCTGTTTTCGACGGTGCCGCTGAACCTGATATCGTCGAAATGCTTGAAGCAGCAGGTCTCGATGTTTCAGGCCAGGTCACACTGCATGACGGACGCACGGGCGAAGCGTTCGACCGTAAAGTGACGGTCGGGTACAAATATCTGCTCAAGCTGCACCATCTGGTGGACGACAAGATCCACGCCCGCTCGATCGGTCCGTACT
>CAZMAC010000674.1:0-1726 GCA_964564085.1 uncultured Hyphomicrobiaceae bacterium | reverse complement strand
TCTCCCTATCAAGCAAGAATGAGCGTATGTGTGAGAAAGGTCATAGGATGATAAATTTGCAGGCTAAACGCTCTTAAATTAATGCAAATACCGTATTGCATTGCGGCTCAGTCGATCATACGAATTATCCTTGATTTCATTGATTGAATATTCGTCATTTTTAATGTCTGCTCACACTATATCAGGCCGTAATCTTTCGATTTTAAGAAGATTTATTAAGCGTATATGCGAAAATAAAGCGTCACTCGATATTCTTGGCTGCAAAATTTTACACTGGTCATAATCTCGTTGGCTGTTTCCTGCCTGGCTGCTGAGTTTATCTTGCGGCTGACAATGTCTGAGAGCATTGCCCTGTTTCCGCGTTTTCATTCCGCTGCTGTTTATGGCGACTATACGCTTCGGCGAACGCAGCCCAATTCGCATTTCACGCATAAAAGCGCCGATGGGCGCTGGGCGTTCGAAATCAACGCTCAAGGCTTTCGTGATGCGCGCGATTACAATTACGAAAAGCCAATAGGCACGCTGCGTATTCTTGCTTTGGGTGATTCAAATACTCTGGGCTACGAAGTCCGCCAGCAGGCGACTTTCTCAGAAATCATCGAGCGCGACCTTGCCGCTAAGGGCGTAAAAGCGGAAGTCCTGAATACGGGCGTTTCGGGCTTCAGCACGGCTGAACAGCTGGCATTTTTGGAAAATGAGGGGCTTCGTTATCGTCCTGATATTGTGCTCCTGGCCTTCTATCGGAATGACTTCGAGGACAATATGAAAGCCGGGCTTTTCCGCCTCGATGGCGACGAGCTTGTTGCGGTCAAGAAGCGCCACACGCCAGGCGTGCGCATCCTTGAAATCATCAATTCGCTTCCGGGTTTTCCCTGGCTTAGCCAGAATTCCTATCTCTATTCGCTTATCATGAATTCGGTGTGGAGCATTGCCAAACAGGCGCTGCTCGATAAGGCGATGGCGCAAATGCAGACCGAATATGCGATCGGCACGCAAGAGCTGACCGTGGAGATGAAACGGCTTTCGATCCGGCTGATTGAGCGCATGTATCGCATCGCCAAATCCCGCAATATTCAGTTCATCATTATGGAAATCCCAGCTTCGTCCGCGGGGCCTGGGATAGCGGCGCCTTCAATACCCGATGAGATGCGCGATCAGTTTCGCGCCAATTCTGACGGGCTCATAACGGTTGGCTCGGTGTTCGCAGCCTTTCAGGGGCTGACTGATTTCCATGCCCGCCATGGACATCAACATATCAACGAATTTTCTCATCTTATGCTTGGGCACTCGGCGGCCGGGCAAATCCTCGCTGCGCAAAGCGTTGCCGCATCGAAGCAGGCGGACAACCAGGGATCGCCTTAGAGTCTGTGGACAATCATCTTAGTGCAATCACGATAGCGGCAAGGCTGATTGTTGCCTTATAGCTGAGGTCGGTCTTATCGTATCGTGTGTTCACAGATCGGAAGTCTTTGATTTTACAGAAATAGTTTTCTATCAGATGACGCCATTGATATTTGGCTTCATCATGAGGGATAGCTTGTTTCCGATCCGCTTTTGACGGGATTACCGCTTCGGCTCCGCGTTTTTCAAGGTCCTCCCGCAGACTGTTATTGTCAAAGGCTTTGTCACCCAGCAGGGCTTCAAAGGCCAGGCCGTCAATGAGATCGGGTACGCCAACACTGTCATGGCGTTGTCCCGGCCAAAGCGAAAACCGCACGAGATTGCC
>CAZMAC010000673.1:0-1728 GCA_964564085.1 uncultured Hyphomicrobiaceae bacterium | reverse complement strand
CGCTTTGTCGCGGGACATTCGCTCGGCGAATATTCCGCGCTCGCGGCGGCCGGGGCCTTCAGTCTCTCCGATGCGGCGCGTCTATTACGAATTCGCGGCAAGGCGATGCAGGATGCTGTTCCTGTCGGCGAAGGCGCAATGGCGGCGCTCCTTGGGGCCGACCTTGATATTGCCGCCAAAGTTGCCGCCGAGGCGGCCGAGGCCACGGGTCTCGTCTGCCA
This sequence comes from uncultured Hyphomicrobiaceae bacterium, assembly GCA_964564085.1. Lineage (GTDB taxonomy): Bacteria > Pseudomonadota > Alphaproteobacteria > Rhizobiales > Rhodomicrobiaceae > JAHQVI01. The sequence goes on along the minus strand of CAZMAC010000673.1, from coordinate 1,507 downwards.
GATCGCGAATGATAATGCGCCCGGCCAGATCGTTATCAGCGGCGCGAAAGCCGCGATCGATCGGGCTGGCGAGATCGGCAAGGACTATGGTGTCAGACGCACAATCCCGCTTACGGTCAGTGCCCCGTTCCACTGCGCCCTTATGCAGCCCGCGGCGGACCGTATGACCGAAGCTCTGGCGGAGGTGGCACTGGGTGCACCCGCCGTGCCGCTCATCGCCAATGTAAGGGCGGAACCTGTGACCGATCCGGACGATATCCGGCGTCTCCTCGTCGAGCAGGTGACGGGAACGGTCCGCTGGCGTGAAGGTTTGACCTTTATGGCGTCCGAAGGCATTGAGCAGGTTTATGAAATCGGTGCGGGGAAGGTGCTGACCGGCATGGTCCGCCGTATCGATGAGCGCTTGTCGGGCATTGCAATCGGCACGCCGGACGACATCGAGGCGAGCGAGGCTCCGTCATCCGGCCCGGCCGCATAATTGATCACGCGATGAGAGAAATGGCTTGCCATGTTTGATCTGACAGGAAAAGGCGCGCTTGTCACCGGAGCCACGGGCGGTATTGGCGGCGAGATCGCGAAAGCCTTGAAAAATCAGGGCGCAAAAGTCGCAATTTCCGGTACGCGCGCCGATCGTTTGCAGGAGCTTGTGGCGGATATTGGTGACGTAACGGCGTTGCCTTGCGACTTGAAAGACCGTGACGCCGTCGCCAGTTTGGCTGCGCAAGCGGAAAGTGTCCTCGGTACGCTCGACATTGTTGTCAACAATGCGGGGATAACACGCGACAATCTTTTTATGCGTATGAACAATGAAGAATGGGATGACGTCATTGCCGTCAATCTCACGGCGACTTTTGTGCTATGCCGCGCAGCATTGCGAAATATGCTTCGCCGCCGATATGGGCGCATCGTCAACATTGCCTCGATCAGCGGCGTTGTCGGTAATCCGGGCCAGGCCAACTACGCCGCCTCGAAAGCCGGCATGGTTGGCATGACGAAATCCCTGGCCAGGGAAGTCGCCTCGCGCAATGTGACCGCCAATTGTATTTCGCCGGGCTTCATCGAAACGCCAATGACAGGCGCGCTTACGGAGAAACAGGTCGAGACGATTGCTGGCGCGATCCCGGCGGGTGTTTTCGGAAAGCCGGACGACATTGCTGCGGCTGTGGTTTATCTCGCCAGCGCCGAAGCGCGCTATGTCACGGGTGAGACAATTCATGTAAATGGCGGGATGGCAATGAATTAAACACTTGCAGCACCTGTGTCGAACAATAGCCAGCCATGAGAAACTGTGCTACCAAGCGAAGATTTCTTGCCCAGCATGACGGTCCGGGCTTCTCGCCAAAGCGCCGTCTAAAGTCCTCGCGTTCTGGAGCAAATCGTCTAAATCTGGCTATTGGCAAAAGATTTGAGTGTAATCTTCGTAATCCTCTGAGTGGGACCTTTTTGAGAGCAATAGTGAGGCAATAGCATGAGCGAAAACATCTCCGAACGCGTTAAAAAGATCGTT
>CAZMAC010000672.1:0-1731 GCA_964564085.1 uncultured Hyphomicrobiaceae bacterium | reverse complement strand
GGACAAATATCGAGCCAAAACAACAATTAAAGACGTGAGTCGTGTACTGTGGAATAATATTCACCGCGACACGCTTTAGCTAAGAAAGCCTTCGAATTTCTTCTTGAACCGGCTCAAACGTCCGCCGCGGTCAAGAAGCTGCTGATTGCCGCCCGTCCAAGCCGGGTGTGTGTTCGGATCGATATCGAGCTGCAACTTATCGCCCTCAGAGCCATAGGTGGAGTAGGTCTCAAACTCCGACCCATCGGTCATGACAACTTTGATCTTGTGATAATTCGGGTGTCCGTCTTTTTTCATAACCAGTCGCCTTCCGTATCGCCTGATCCCGCGCCGGATGACAGCATCCTAACAATAAAGGGAGTTTTTTCGCTTCGCTTCAGCTTATATCGCAGCAAAAGAGGGTCTGACAAGATGCGTATTCCAACTTTTGCCATCGAAGCAGGGTTGTTTCATCATGGAAATGAAGGCAGTAATCTGCTTAAACATCGCGCAATTATCACAAGCGTTTAAGGTCGCAAGGGGCTAACGGCATGAAAAACGGCAGTGCTGGACATTTTTCGCCAGATCAGCCGCTCAAGGAAAAGATTGAAATCGATCCAAATGCTGGGAAACCGGAAGCGCTGGAGCGTAAACCGTCCCGCTCGGTCGACAAGCTTTGGGCCCTTCGTCCCTATATTCTCCGGTACAAACTGACGCTCCTCCTCGCTTTTGTCGGGCTGATCGCCGCCGCTGGAGCCACGCTCGTCTTACCGATCGCCGTGCGGCGCGTGATCGATTTAGGCTTTTCGAGCGAAAATGCCGGCCTGATTGACAGTTATTTTGCTGTCCTGCTTCTCGTGGCAGGCGTCTTAGCCGGTGCGAGCGCGCTCAGATTTTACTGTGTGAGCTGGCTGGGAGAGCGCGCTGTTTCCGACATACGCGCTGCCGTCTTTGCTCATCTGACGAAGCTTAGCCCGGTTTTTTACGAACAGACGCATTCCGCCGAGCTGATGTCACGGCTGACGGCGGATACGACGCAGATCAAGACCGCCGTTACGGCCTCGGTCAGCCAGGCGCTTAGAAATGCCGTCCTTCTGATCGGCGCACTTATCATGATGGTGCTCACCAGCGCCGAACTCAGCGCCCTCGTGATTGCCGTGATTCCTCTCATCATATTGCCGCTCGTGGCCTATGGCCGCGTGGTGCGCCGTCTGTCACGCCGCGCCCAGGATGAGCTGGCAACAGCTTCATCCTATGCGGCGGAAAATCTTGGCTCACCCAAGACCATGCAGGCCTTTACATTTGAGCCTTTTGTCATTCGGCGGTTCGATGAGGCGGTGGAAAATGCCTTCGAAGCCGCCCGTAAACGCACAAGCGCCCGGGCAGCATTAACGGCAGTCGCAACGTTCCTGGTCTTTGGCAGCATTGTCGGCATTCTCTGGTATGGCGCTCATGCCGTTCTCGCCGGCAGCATGACCGGGGGGACGCTTGCCCAATTCGTGCTTTATGCCGCTTTTGCCGCCGGGTCCGTTGCGATTCTGTCCGAGGTCTGGGGCGAAATCCAGCAGGCGATCGGGGCGGCTGAGCGGCTTGGCGAAATCATGGCCGTCGAACCGCAGATCGTCTCTCCGGCTCATCCAAAGCCGATGCCAAGCCCGGCGCGCGGCAAGATTGATTTTGATGCTGTCACATTTGCTTATCCGGGGCGGTCGGACGCGCCGGTTTTTGAAGATCTGAGCTTTTCCATTGGCT
>CAZMAC010000671.1:0-1737 GCA_964564085.1 uncultured Hyphomicrobiaceae bacterium | reverse complement strand
AAAGCCTACGTCGAGCGTAACCCGACCACTGTGATAAATATCCACATAAGCGTCAAGCACGCCCGCGATCGCACCGGATGCGCCGAGATTGGGAATCGCCGATTGCGGCATCACCGCCATTTGCGCAAAGGTCGCGATCACACCGCAGATCACATAGAAAATTAGAAACGGTATCGAGCCGAAATTGTCCTCCACGTTGTCGCCAAAGATCCAGAGATAAAGCATATTGCCAAACAGATGCATCCAACCGCCATGCATGAACATGGCCGTGAAAACGGTTTGGATCTCCCCGCCAGGATCGGCCGCAAATTCGCGCGGGATGAAGGCCCAGGTTTGGATGAATTGATTGCCGCCAGTCAGTTCCAAATAGAAAACGGCAAGATTGGTCAGGATAATAATGTAAGTAACGACTGGGATGCTGCGCCGCGCACTGTTGTCGTCGCCGATCGGAAAAACCATGCCGCTTTCTCTCCGTCTGAAGGCATTCTGTTCGAGAGCTACATACTGCCCTCAAATGAAATGTCTCGACAGGAGATAAGTTCGAACAGCTTGTCTCATACTGGCCGCAAGTTGTGTTGTCAGCCTCAGATCAGACACACGTTTCAATCACGCTGCGGCTCTGTTTTCTGAATATATCTGCATGATATACGTAGTATTACGTGCAGCTTGGCTGTCAAAGAGATTTCTTAAGAAACCTTGGCGCGGTAATCGGAAAAGAATTATCGAATTTTATGAAATTATTCTCCGCCGAATTGGAAAAACTTTTGTATTTCTAGCATTTATTCAATCAAGTTGATCGCCAAAAATCGACCACAATTCATGCATCGTGTTAGATTTATTTTAAAATGACTTTTAACTGTAATGATTAATGGGTAAGATAAAATTTCCAACGGTCCACAGAGCCGTATCGAACAAGCCCAAGGATCATCCAACATTGAGGGCTTGGCGTCTCTGTGCGGCGGGGCCGCTATCAACCTCATGGCGAACAGGCCAGCAGGCGGCTCAGGCGTAAAGCGATAACAATCCGGCGCCACGAACGAGTTTGGTCTCGCCGTACAAGCGCGCGCAACCGCTATTCAGGTCGCTGCCCTTGCGGGTGCGGGACCACGTGCGTCTGGGGCCGTATGGCGTGCACTCAAGCCATTTAGAATGGAGGTATTGAATATCGTGTCGATGAACCAAATGAATAGTTCAAACGATGAGCTCAATCTTCGGAAACAGACATACAGCAAGAACCCGCTCACGGACCGGGCAACCGATCTCTATCGGGGCGAGTATGTCAAAACTTTCGTCGAGAAATGGGATGAGCTGATTGACTGGGACGCCCGTGCCCAGTCGGAAGGGCGTTTCTTTATGGATATTCTGCGGGCGCGGGGGAAATCATCCGTTCTCGATGTCGCAACAGGCACAGGCTTTCATTCGGTGCGGCTGATCAATGAAGGCTTCAATGTCACAAGCGCGGACGGCTCGGCCACAATGATTGCCAAAGCTTTCGAGAACGGCAAGAAGCGGGGCCTGATCCTGAAAGCCATGCAAGCTGACTGGCGTTGGCTCAACCGCGATATTCAGGGTAAATATGACGCGATCATCTGTTTGGGGAACTCCTTTACCCATCTCCATGAAGAACAGGATCGTCGCCGTGCCCTTGCCGAATTTTATGCAGCTTTGAAACATGACGGCCTGTTGATCGTCGATCAGCGCAATTACGATAACATGCTCGATTTCAGCTTTAAGACG
>CAZMAC010000670.1:0-1750 GCA_964564085.1 uncultured Hyphomicrobiaceae bacterium | reverse complement strand
CATCATCGCAGCGCGTGCAAGAGGGTTCCAAGCGTTGGAGTCGATCCACTAGGCTGTGAATGAGCCGCTGCCAAAAGTCTCAGAGTGTAACGACTTTCTGAATGTCTAAAACCAGAGAAAATGGACTTAGCTCTGGCGAACCATAATGGCTGTTCCTGGTCCAAACTCTCCATAGTCAGACAAAAGTCTCACGGTGAAAAACAACGCAACTCGGCTGATCTGATTGCCGCGACATGACGGTCAGAATAGCCTCAGATCTCTCCGCACACAATCAATCCGCTGATGAGCGAATTCGCCTCTAAGCGGAAGTCGGACGAGAACCTATTTCGTGGCCAGAGCGATTTTCGCTGCTGAGGAGACTGACAGCCTAGCCGAGCGCTTCAGGAGCATAGGCGCGCCACTTGCGGCGATAGATCGATGCCGTCATCCCGACATTCTTTCGGAAGGCTGACCTGAAACTGGAAGGCTCCGAATATCCGACCTGCGCCGCAATTTCATCGATCGGCATGTCCGAAGTCTCCAGCATCTGCTTGGCTTCCTCTACTCGCAGAGTCTGGACATATTCGGCAGGCGACTGCCCTGTCGCCCGCCGGAACCGGCGCAAAAATCCACGTTCAGAAAGGCCGCTAAGCGCCCCCATCCCAGCGACGGGGGCCGGCAACATGTAGTTGTCGGCAGCCCAGGCCTGAGTTTTGGCAACGATCTTATCATCGTGCTGTCTGCACACGGACAGCGAGGCGTAGTTGAGTTGTCCGTCATTGTGCGGTTCGAGCAGCCAGACCTTGGCGATACGGTGCGCAGCCTCGGCGCCTGCAAATCGTGCAATTAGATAGAGAAGAAGATCTGACCAGGCCGATGCGCCTCCGGCTGTTATCACGCGGTGTCCGTCACCGGCAGGCACAAGGATCCGCTCGCGCCGAACCTTGATTTCAGGAAACCTGCAGGCAAGCATATCGGCGAACCCCCAATGGGTTGTCGCCTCCTTGCCGTTCAAAAGGCCCGAGGCTGCAAGCACCAATGCGCCGGAGCACACAGACGTCGCGATAGCGCCATTGGCATAAGCTTCAGCGATCCACTCCGCCGACCCGACAAGATCCTCCGGCAAGGGCGCGGACGGATCAAGATGCATGTCGGGGACGATGACCAGATCGGGCGCAGGTCCTTCACTCAAGGCAGCGTCCGGCGTGATCCGGCGACCATTGATATCCAGATATGGTGCTCCGATTACCGTTCTCAGACTGGATTCGAATGCCACAACTTCACCTGGGGCCTGGCCATGAAGGAATTCACAGTCGCGCCCGACCGAGGAGAGCACATCGAGGATGGAGAAAGTGGTCGCAGTACCTGCAGCAGGACTACCGATTACGACCGTTCGAAGAGGCTTGAGAGAAATTTTCGTACTCATTGCGTCCGATAATCACCGTTTTTGTCTTTTTCCCTTCTACCCCGAAATCCCGGTTTCGTCCATTCCAAACCTACATTCGCGGAGCGCGTTCGCTCCGCCCGGAAATCAGGAGAGACAGATGACGGTTCAAGAAATTTCAGCGCATTTCGACGAGCAAAAAGCAGAAGCCTTCGCCGGACGTTTCATCGGCACATTATCGGAGGCGGCGCTGGCGCTGATGACCTCGCTCGGTCACCGAGCCGGGCTCTTTGATGCGCTTGCCGTAAATCCCGGTTCGACCTCGGCCGCGCTGGCCGATATCGCCGGATGCCGCGAACGATACGTCCGTGAGTGGCTGGGAGTTAT
>CAZMAC010000669.1:0-1752 GCA_964564085.1 uncultured Hyphomicrobiaceae bacterium | reverse complement strand
TATGCACCGCCAGCTCGAAGAATAACACCATCAGAAAAAATCCCAAATCCTTCGCAATTGTCAGTGCAAGGCCCGTAACAAGAATAAGAGCTATAAGAAAAGCCCACACGCCCGCAAAAGCGAATGCGATCGCAAACGCGATGGCAAAAGCGAACCCTCCCAATATCGCGAAAGCAATCATGCCGACGTCGGAGACGCCGCCTGCAAGACTTGATGCTACGGCGAAAGCGATCGCGAAGGCGAAGACAACGGCAAAAGCGCCCAGTAATACACGCGTTATGATCTCGGCAAGTTCATTGTCACCGCCAATGGAGCGCCACATACTGCTGTCAAACCAATAGCCAAGGCGGAACAATGCGGTTGTCGCAATCGACACCATGACGACGCCGAACATGAATAGAAGGAGTTCGCCGATGCTGATTTGCCCGGTCTTATAGCCGGAAAGAACGGATGCGAGCAAAAACAGCGCAACAGGAAAAATGAAGGCAATCGCGACACAGCGCTCAAAGGCTTGTCCGCTCCATCGCCTTCCAAACCATTTTTGCAGCCAACCGATAAGTTGGCGTATGGCGACAAGAAAGCGTGATGATAAAGGCGCACCGCCCAGCCTTGCGCGCAAATCCATCCGGGCCGAGCTGTCCGTTAGCTGTTCGGTTAGTGGACCCGACGGAAAGGGTAAGAGCCAAAGAATAATTGTGGTCAGAAGAATAAGCAGGGCTGTAATTGACCCCGTTACGCTCCATCCCTGCCATGAAATCAACGCAAGACCAGAACCGGCAGGCTCCATGTCGGTACTACCCCCCAAGGAAACACGCTCGGCATCCTGCAAAAGAGCGAAGCAAGTTGCAAGCCAACTCTTGGTGCGGTGCCGAAATAGAGTGTTAAAGCATTGCCTTAAAGCATCCACCCGGAGCGGGTGGAGGAAAGGCACGACCCCTTCCAGACGAGTTTAGAAGCAAGGCTCCAATTTGAAACATCGCGATCTATATCTGGATCATTTTTAACGGAAAACGATTCCGATCTATATCTTTTTGTTTGCGCACAATTTTTCAGGAAAACCATTGCCCAGCACTGTTCTCCACCTGTCCGAGCAGGGGCTTACGGGGCCATGCTTTTCCTGATTGTGCTTTTTTAGTTACGCGAATCGAGCAGACGGCGCGCGATGACATGCGCCTGGATCTCAGCCGCACCCTCGAAGATGCTGAGAATACGGGCGTCACAAAGCACGCGGCTCACGGGATATTCGAGCGCAAAACCGTTGCCGCCGTGGATTTGCAATGCATTATCGGCCGAAGCCCAGGCAATGCGCGCTGCAAGAAGTTTCGCCATGCCAGCCTCAAGATCGCAGCGGCGGCTCTCATCTTTCTCGCGAGCGGCGAAATAAGTGAGCTGACGGGCGATCATGATTTCGACAGCCATCATCACGATCTTATCGGCGACACGCGGAAACTGAATGATCGGTTTGCTGAATTGCACACGTTCGCCCGCATAACGCAGAGCGAGATCCATTGCGCATTGGGCGACGCCGACAGCGCGGGCAGCGGTTTGAATTCGTGCAGCTTCGAAAGTCTGCATGAGCTGCTTGAAACCCTGCCCTTCCTCTTCGCCGAGCAAATTGGCGGCTGGTACGGCAAACCCGTCAAAGGAAATATCGTATTCCTTCATGCCGCGATAACCGAGCACCTCGATCTCGCCGCCGCTCATGCCGTCAGCCGGGAATGGACTCTGCTCGGTGCCGCGCGGTTTTTCGAC
>CAZMAC010000668.1:0-1773 GCA_964564085.1 uncultured Hyphomicrobiaceae bacterium | reverse complement strand
TCATTATGCGTGACATGAGGCACATTCAGCCAGGAGCGGTGCAGCGCCGGGCCGGAAAGCTTTTTGATCCGGGGAATCTCCACATCTTCGATCTTGCCGTATTTGGCATGGTCGACTGGCGGGATCGGCGGAATGCCCGTTCTTTCTGAAGGCGCGCCGGCCTGCCCCGGCGTTCCCTTGAAATAGGCGATGATGTCTTCTCGCAGGATTCGTCCCTTGCGGCCCGATCCCTGGATCGCCGACAAATCGATGCCGAGCTGGCGTGCAAAAGCGCGGATGGACGGTGAGGCGATGGCGGCGCGAAAACCGGCTTCATTGATCGGTGCCGCATCCGCTTTCGCTGCAGGTTCGGCCGATGTTTGCGCCGCCGGGGCGGCGGGCACTGGTTTTGGCGCCTGTGCTTCCGGCTCCTGCGGCCCCCCCGGATGCGGCGCGTCAACAGGCGCTTCGGCTTCGCCGCGTTCCAGGATGAGGATCGGCGTGCCCTCGGAAACTTTGTCGCCCTCCCCGATCTTCAGTTCCGCAATTTTACCGGCGGCCGGGCTCGGCACTTCCATCGTCGCCTTGTCAGACTCAAGCTCGATAAGAGGATCGTCCTCGCTAACCGTATCCCCCGGACTGACAAAGATTGATATGACAGGGACATTTGAGAAGTCGCCGATATCGGGGACCTTTACCTCTATGGTCGCCATATTATTGATCCCTTTCTTGAGCCACTTACGCCGTGCGTGGGTTAGATTTTTTGGGGTCGATTTCGTATTTCTTATAAGCGGCCTCGACGTCCTCAGCCGTTAGCTTGCCATCCTGGAACAGCGCATAGACCGCCGCTGCCGCGATATGATTGCCGTCCACCTCAAAATGACGGCGCAGATTGGCGCGGCTGTCCGAGCGGCCGAAGCCATCCGTACCAAGAACATGGAAACTTTGAGGCACGAAAGCGCGGATTTGCTCGGCATAGTTTTTCATGTAGTCGGTTACCGCAATGACCGGCCCTTTCACTTCGGCCAAAGTTTGCGTGACGAAAGCTAACTTTGGGTCAGCCGTCGGATTGAGGCGGTTCGTGCGTGCCGCATCCTGAGCGTCTCGTGCCAGTTCGTTGAAGGATGTCGCCGCCCAGAGATCGGCAGTAATGCCGAAATCCTTCTCCAGCATCTCTGCGGCTTGCATCGCCTGGCGGAAGATCGAGCCGCAGCTCATCAGATTGACGTGGTTTTCGCCGGGTTTTTCCGTTTTGGAGAATGCATAGAGCCCTTTGACGATGCCTTCTTGAGCGCCTTCCGGCATGGCAGGATGATTATAGTTTTCATTTTCGCAGGTGAGATAATAGAAGATGTCCTCCTGGTCCACGAACATGCGCCTTAAGCCATCCTGGACAATAACGGCGATCTCATAGTCGAAAGTGGGATCATAAGAGATGCAGTTAGGGATCGTGCCGGCCAGGATATGGCTGTGGCCGTCCTGATGCTGAAGGCCCTCGCCATTGAGCGTCGTGCGCCCGGCCGTTCCACCGATCAGGAATCCGCGCGCCCGGCTGTCGCCTGCCGCCCATGCCAGATCGCCGATCCGCTGGAACCCGAACATGGAATAAAAAATGTAAAATGGGATCATCGCCACGCCGTGGACCGAATAGCTGGTCGCCGCCGCCATCCAGTCAGCCATCGCGCCGGCCTCGTTGATGCCCTCCTGCAGCACCTGGCCGTTGATCGACTCCTTGTAGAACATGAGCTGGTCGGCATCTTCCGGCTTATAGAGCTGGCCCTTGGGGTTGTAGAT
>CAZMAC010000667.1:0-1773 GCA_964564085.1 uncultured Hyphomicrobiaceae bacterium | reverse complement strand
TCCACTAGTGGTCTGACTCTGACATTTCGATCCCTCAATGTCAGCCCAGCCCACTAGCTTAACCCTTTGTTTTGGTTCGACTTGTCCAAACAGAAATCCACTTATCACCGGATTCGTCTGTTTGGGTCGAACCACTAGGTTAGTTGAGTAGTTAGCTTAATAGTATAAATTTCTTGCAAGTCGCTAACATGAAGGGGGGATTCGGGCAACTGTGTCCTGAGTTTTTGCCGGTCATTTCTTTTGCCATGGCGAGTCTTTTTTGCCATGGTGGGTGTTCTCTTCTCGATTGCCTGTTTCGTCTTGCGGGTCGATCGTTTCGAATTCCGCATCAATAATGTCGTCCGATTTTTTGAAATCGGCATCTTTAGGCGGTGCTCCGTCGGAATGCGGCGGATGCGCACCGCTACTATTGAAGGTGCGGAACTTGACGGTGCCGCGTTTGAGCGCCTGTCCGAATAGCCATTTCGCAATACCTCGTCTGACGGGCGGAACAAAAAGCAGAAGTCCGATCGCATCCGTAAACAGGCCCGGCGTTAGCAGAAGGAGACCTGCGGAAAGTATTCCAATACCGTCGACGACCGGTGTGACCGGCATTTCGCCTTTCTCAACCGCTTGCGAAAAACGGCTAAGTGTCGCAAAACCTTGCACACGCATTAAAAAGCTGCCAGCTATAGCAGTACCAATCGTGATTGCGATGGTTGGAACCAGACCAATTACGCGACCAGCTTCAATGAAGAGCGCGACTTCGATAATCGGCACGGCAATGAAGACCAGGAACAAAAGAATTTGCATTCCGTTAAGCCTTTCATAGAACGCGAAAATCGAAAGCTGATGCTAAAGTGACAATTCTTGCTGGTTGGCTTAACCGTTTTGATCGCGTAATTTGCTATTAGGATGTAAGGCTTGATCTATGCAGCCCATAACTTGATTGGTGATCGATCGATCAGCATCCCATATGAAAGCGAAGGCTTTCAATGCGCACATATGTACCCTTAGAAGCTGCGGCAAGATGAACGGCACATTCGACATTTTAACACTTATACTTGTAGTCCTCGCGGTCGTGATTTTTATCAAGCTCCGCAGTGTGCTCGGACGGCGGACCGGACACGAGCGTCCACGCTATGATCCTTATTCGACCCAGGACGCCAATGGCAAGTCCGTGCCCGATAATATTGTGACATTACCGCGCGGCGAACCCGCACGCGTACCGCAAGAACTCGATGAGGCGGCGTTCGCTAAGCGTCTGAAGGACGTAGCGGCCGAGGGCAGCGATGTCGCCCGCAAGCTTCAGGACGTTGCGCGATCAGACCGGACCTTCGACCCGAAGCACTTCATGCAAGGTGCACGAGCTGCTTATGAGATGATCGTCACGGCCTTCGCAGAGGGAGATCGCAAATCATTAAAGCAGCTTCTTAGCCGGGAGGTTTTTGACAGCTTCTCAACTGCGATTTCAGAACGGGAACGCAACGGTGAGACAGTCGATTTCAAATTTGTCGGTATCTCCAATGCTGAAATCATCGACGCTGAGCTTGCTGGCAAAACTACAAATATCATGGTCAAATTCACCAGTGACCTCATCACGGCCACCCGCAATCGCGAAGGTGAAGTGATCGAAGGCAACCCTTCGCAAATTCAGGAAGTCATTGATGTTTGGACTTTCGCGCGTGACCTGACATCGCGCGACCCAAATTGGCGTCTTGTTGCAACTGGCACCGAGAACTAGTGTGATGATCCAGAAGTTCGTCACATTATGCGGCAAGCTCAGAACGAACT
>CAZMAC010000666.1:0-1776 GCA_964564085.1 uncultured Hyphomicrobiaceae bacterium | reverse complement strand
GGCCGCCTCTTCCGGCGGCGCTCTGGACCGTAACATGCTCAAAACCCGCATCATTCCCTGTCTTGACGTGAAGGACGGCCGCGTCGTCAAAGGCGTGAATTTCGTCGATCTGCGCGATGCAGGCGACCCGGTCGAAGCTGCGACGGCCTATGACGCAGCTGGTGCGGACGAATTATGCTTCCTCGACATCACGGCCAGCCACGAGGACCGGGCGACGATTTTCGACGTTGTCAGCCGCACGGCAGAACGCTGCTTTATGCCGCTCACTGTCGGCGGGGGCGTGCGCGAAACGGAGGACATCCGCAAGCTGCTTCAGGCGGGCGCGGATAAGGTCTCGATCAACACCGCCGCCGTGAAAGACCGGCAATTTGTTGGCGGCGCGGCGGAGAAATTCGGCGTGCAATGCATTGTCGTGGCGATCGACGCCAAGCGCGTCCCCGGCGCCGGGGAGGCAGACCGGTGGGAAATCTTCACGCATGGCGGGCGCAACCCGACCGGAATCGATGCCGTGGATTATGCCCGTGAGGTCGTCAAACTCGGCGCTGGTGAAATCCTGCTGACTTCGATGGACCGAGACGGCACGCGCGCCGGTTTCGACATTCCGCTGACACGCGCGATTTCCGATGCCGTGACCGTACCCGTCATCGCCTCGGGCGGCGTCGGCACGCTCGATCATCTCGTCGAAGGCGTGCGGGACGGCCATGCCAGCGCCGTACTGGCCGCCTCCATCTTCCATTTCGGCGACCATACGATCCGCGAGGCAAAAGAGCATATGGCCGCAGCCGGGATTGCGATACGGCTGGATTAAACCGGAACTTTCCTTGTCGTGGCCCGTTCATCTGTGGATTACGCGTTCTGCGTTGCGGCGCGCTCTGGTCTAATGCGTGCGCGTCCCTCACCATTGGAGGAATGATTCGCAAAAGCGGGGGCTTAAATGGCGGCGAGCGCATCACTTGGTTATTCGAATTATACGGTCGATCTGTGGTGGACCGATCTGAACACGACCGAAATCGGTATTTTCAAACATTCCCGGCAAAGGGCAAAATCGCGCCAATTCAGCAAGGACTCCGACATTATCGGCGCCGTTAAAGTCAATGGCGAGCGGACCGGCCTGCTCACATATCGCCAAGGACTCTGGGAAGAATCCGAAGGCATGAAGAAACGGCTCGTCGTCAAACTCTTCACCGAAGACATGAACTGGCGCGGTACGGCGGACATGCTGATGGGCCGCAGCCTGCAGCTGACGCTGGGTGCGCGCGGCTTCCCGGTCCCGGCCTATACGGTCAATCTTGCCGGGCACGAACAGATCGTCAATGTCGAACGCTCGGCACGGAAATGGCCGCTCATTCCTGAGGATTATTCATTCTTCGTGCTCGACGACAAACGCCCGCGCTTTTACCGTTTGCGCCGCGATTGGATCAGTATCGGACAAGACTACACGCTGTATAACGAGAGGGGAGAGCGCATCGGCCATCTCAATGGGCGCGTTCTCAGTCTTGGCGGACGCTGGGATGTCAGCGTCCGCGAAGATCACGATAATCAGCGCCTCAACGGGACATTGCAGCTCTTTTGCGGGATGCTGCGTTTCCGCGGAGCTGCCGAACGGCATATTCGTCAGCTCATCCGCGACATCCGCCACGCCAAGCTGGAACCGGAGATGGAGGCGCATGAGACTGATCTCTATCTCAATCCACGTCGCCGGAATTATTAGGGCGCGATTGTCGGCTAGATCAACCTGCGTTTAATCGGAATCGATTAAGCGCAGAAAAGTTGATC
>CAZMAC010000665.1:0-1783 GCA_964564085.1 uncultured Hyphomicrobiaceae bacterium | reverse complement strand
TGGATACAAATTGCGAGGGCAAATGTCGTCGTGGATTTTTGAAGCCTCATATGTGCGAATTTCGTGGCAAAGGCGGCAAAAAGAGCGTTGAATAAAGCTCGTCGATCATATGAGGGGCAAAATCAAGGTTTTTCCAGCACCCCCTCAAAAATGTAAGGTGTGCGTATGGACGCTTTCGACGACGACACGGGCCATCTCTCAACGAAGTCCATTCCGGAGCTGATCAAACACCTCTGGGGCCTCTATTTCGCCATGTCGTTCGATCCCGCATTGGCATCGAGCGCAGAGCATGTGAGACAGGCGGCGCTTACGCTCGAACATGCCCGCAGGGTCGCATTCGAAGTCAGCCAGGAGGACCAGCCGGACACGTCTCCTGCAGATGCGGAGGGTGCAGAAGATGAGGATCAGAACCATGAACGGGCCGGTCATTTCCGGAGGGGTGCTCCCGGTTCACTGTTAAAGCATTAGAGCATTTTCAGCATAAGCACGTCCCCGTGAAGGCGGGAACGGAGGGATCCAACTCTAACTCGATCCGCTCAGCGATTAGATCAACCGACCTTCAAATGGAAACATTTGAAGGTTGAAAAGTCGATCTGTCTTAAAGAGTTAGAACAACTGTCTGCGTCCACTCCCGCCTTCGCGGGGATGGGCTTGGACGCGCGTTGCTCTATCGTGATCTTGATCCATCCCCCGCCGCTGAACAGAGGTTGCATCCCCCCTCCCAGTGGTTCCTTGCCAATCTGTTCGCGGGAAAGGTCTAAGACGAGCGTCTTTATCACTTTGACTAAGCTGAACACGCCATAAGTCTGTTTCCGGCAGTGATCCAGGAGACGCGCCGTATGCTTACCGTTCTGTCCCCCCGGCCACCCGCAAGGCGTCGCGAATCTCGATCAAACGGTCATAGCTTCGGAAAGCCAGCATCGCGAATTCGAAGACAAACCGGGTGACGAGAACCCCGAAGAGCAGTGCGACCCACCACGCCCAATGATTATGGGTGTACAGCCAATAAGACCCGTAAAACGTCCCCGCTATGCCGGCCCAGAAAAGAAGCTCCAAAATATAGGGAGCAATCATGAGGCGGAATCGTAAAATATCTGCCAGTGTGGTCATCGCCAGTCTCCGTGATGGGCTATTCGGATATTGGGGCGTCCCTATTCCGATTTTATGGCGAAAAGGCGCGGAAGAAGCGGTGGATGGCTGCGAAAACTCGCCCAGCCGAAGCACGAAAGAGACGGTAGGATCTTTTGAGGCTATCGGGCGGCAAATAATCAACGGAATTCAGGGTAAATTGGCGTTTGCGGTCAGCCCAACGCAAAATCGACGATCACAGGCACATGATCGGACGGCTTCTCCCAGCCGCGCGCCTCTTCGACCACTATCATGGACCGCGCAGCGCTATCCAGCCCCGGCGTTGCCCATATATGATCAAGGCGGCGGCCACGATTCGATGCGCGCCAGTCCCGCGCGCGGTAGCTCCACCAAGTATAGAGCTTTTGATCCTCCGGTACATATTTGCGCATGATGTCGATCCAGTTCGCCGAGGATTTCAGCTGTTCCAGATGCTCGACTTCGATGGGCGTGTGGCTAACGACTTTAAGCAACTGCTTATGCGACCAGACATCCTGTTCCAGCGGAGCGACGTTGAAATCGCCGGCGAGGATATGCTGGCTTTTGCGGCAGGCCGCGCCACCATCGGCGAACCACGCACTGAGCGTTCGGATATAGTCGAGTTTCTGGCCGAATTTCGGATTGATTTCACGGTCCGGGATATCGCCGCCCGCCG
>CAZMAC010000664.1:0-1798 GCA_964564085.1 uncultured Hyphomicrobiaceae bacterium | reverse complement strand
CCCACCAGAACGAGACGGTCTGCAGTCCCGGCGCCCCGTGAGGGAAGCGATGGGGTGAGTATAAGGGGGCAAAAAGGGGCGGGGATAACTTTGCTAAGCAAATGAAAAACTTGGTAAATAAATCCTTGTCACTGTTTTGTCATCCCGGAAGCCCAAAGGGCTGTCCGGG
Source organism: uncultured Hyphomicrobiaceae bacterium (assembly GCA_964564085.1). Classification (GTDB taxonomy): domain Bacteria; phylum Pseudomonadota; class Alphaproteobacteria; order Rhizobiales; family Rhodomicrobiaceae; genus JAHQVI01. Next base: position 1,629 of record CAZMAC010000664.1, on the reverse strand, counting down.
GTCGCTCGCAGAACGATCTCACGCGACCCCGTCTCCCGGCTCGCAGGCCGGGACAGGCAAATGCTGCGCATTTTCCAGGGTGACTGATATTCATTTCGTCGCCCCGGCCACCGAGCCGGGGCCTACTCTGATTTCAACACACGCTGTGCTCGGCGGATAGCAGAGTGGGTCCCGGCTCTGTCGGCCGGGACGACAGAATATCGTCATTGCGAGCGCCCGTAGGCGCGCGTCAATCCATGGAGCAGCTGGTTCAGCGTTTGTCGGTGGATTGCTTCGTCGGCTTCGCCTTCTCGCAATGACGTCAGTGATAACAACCTGGGACCTCAATTCGGAATAGTGCGCCGCAAAGGGATGGCGGTTCAGGTTCGACTCTTCACCTTTGCCGTGATAGGAGGTGAAAAACGCGTTTTTTAAAGTTTCATGCTGCTATTGTTCCATTTTGCTCCCGATCATTGCGCATGCCCGATATTTCCCTTCGATGTGTTTCCGAACCTGACGGCAAGCCCCGTCTGAATGTCATTTTTGTGCATGGCTTGGGCGGTGATCCGGTCGCGACCTGGTGTCGTGAGGGCGATGCCAGCTATTTCTGGCCGTGCGGGATCGCCGACGAGATTAAAGGCGCGGCCGTCTACACGCTCAGCTATCCCGCTGACAGAGCGTCCTGGGGCACAGGTTGGCCAATCGCGACGGCCGCCACCGCTGTGCTCGGCAAGCTGATGGCCTCGCAGGAGCTTCGGAAGCACCCGGAAAAGCCAATTGCCTTTATCTGTCACAGCCTCGGCGGCTTGATAATCAAAAAGCTTGTCGTGACCGCCTATCTCGATCAGGGCCAGGCGCCGCCTAAGGGCAAGTTTCTCGATCGCATCGCCGGAGTTGTCTTTCTCGGTACGCCGCATGGCGGCTCGGTCTTCGGCACATTCGCCAAGGCTGTGCATTGGTTTGTGTCAAAATCCACGCAGGATCTGGCGGCCAGCGATGCAGCGCTGCTCGACCTGGCGCATTCCTACCGCGACCGTGTCGCCAATAAGGACGCGCGCATCCGTCATCGCATTTATTACGAGACAGTCCATGTGGCTGGCGCACCGATCGTCTCGCTTTGTAGCGCAGACCCCGGCTTGGCGGGAGCGAGGCCGGAAGCCGTACCCCGAGACCATTTTCAGATTTGCAAACCGGCAAGCCGGGATGATCAAGTCTATGAAGGCGTAATCGCCTTTCTGCAAGACGAGGTGCTTCAGCCGCGCGAGCCATCCCCGAACGAAAAGCTCGACGAGCTGCTTGCGATCGCGCGGGCAGGTGGCGCATTCCAGCGTGCGGCTGAACAAGGCATTTCAGAAGCCGCAATACGCCGGATCGTCGAAAGGCTCGGCGGCGAAGGCATTGCGCGCGAGGATCTTGTTCCCTGGCTCGATAACTGGATCGAGGCCGCAGTGGAGGAGCTTGGCCGGCGCGCCAATGAAGACGAAGCCTTCGAGGCCGCACGGCAAGAGGCGGAGCGCCGGTTCAAGGCCGGTCTTGAAAATCCCTCCGCGGCCTTAATGGACGAATTTGCCCGCGAGGAAGAGACGGAACAGGATTGGCAGGAAGAGCGCAATCGCCGGAATGTAGGTGATCGCGAACAACACGATCAGC
>CAZMAC010000663.1:0-1800 GCA_964564085.1 uncultured Hyphomicrobiaceae bacterium | reverse complement strand
AACCGTCCGCCGGCTTACGAATACAGGAGGCCTCCAGCGTCCGCTCTCCCTCGATCTCCACCATGCAAGCACGGCAATTGCCGTCCGCACGGTAGCCAGGCTGATCGAGCCAGCATAAATGCGGGATTGCGACACCTTCGCGCTTTGCGACCTGCCAGATGGTTTCACCGGGCTCAGCCGAAACGTCGCGGCCATCGAGTTTAAATCGGATCGTCATTTCTGAAGATCTCCAATACCGTTGGCGATCAGCCTACCGCCGAGCGCACCGAAGACGAGGCCAAAAAAGGCTTCAACGGTCCGGGCAAATCGTGCATAGGCTCTCGTTGCAAGCCCCGTGGAAAATAACAGCCCGTAGCTCCCATAAATAATGGAGCCCGTTACGAATGCGACCGGTCCAAAGGACAGGACAGTGAGTGTCGAAAGTCCGGAGCCGAACAGGAATGTCGCAACTGCGGTCCACATCAAAGCAGCTTTCGGATTGGTCATTATGACCAACAGACCGCGTCGCCAGTTCTGGAACGGGGTCAGCCCAGGGCGCCCGGCTTTCAGCAATGGCTCGTAGCCCTGCCAGACGGCTTTAAGCGCCTTCAATGCCAAATAGCAAAGATAAGCGCCGCCGAGTATTTTCATCGCGGTCATCAATGCGGGAAACAAAGCAATCACCGCCGCCAATCCGAAGGAGACGGCCGTTGCCCAGACTAGCATGCCTGTTGCAATACCAAGCACGGTGAAGAGCGCGGCCTTACGCCCTTGACCAAGCGCGGTGCTCGCCACGACGATCATGTTCGGGCCGGGAGAAGCTTGTGCCAGCACGACCCCAGCCAATGTGGCTAGATACGCTTCCAGCATTATAGATCCTCCGGAAAATATTTCAGCAGATGCGCAACCGGGTTCGGCGCGGCCTGGCCGAGACCGCAGATCGAGGCATCGCGCATGGCCTGCATCAGCTCATCGATCAGATCTTGCCGGTGATCCGTCTCCTGAAGCAGCTTGACCATCTTCTCGGTTCCGGCGCGGCACGGCGTGCATTGGCCGCAGGATTCATGCTCGAAGAAGCGCATGAGGTTAAGCGCGGCGTCTTTGACCGAGTCTTTGTCCGACAAAATGATCACCGCATGGCTGCCGATGAAGCCGCCATGCTTCTCGAACGTGCCGAAATCAAGCGGAAGATCGGCCATCGATGCAGGGAAAATACCGCCGGACGCGCCGCCCGGCAGGAAGGCTTTGAATGCGTGGCCTTCTGCCATGCCGCCGCAATGGTCCTCGATCAGCCGGATGAGCGGAATACCGGCCGGCGCAACTTTAACGCCAGGCCGTTGGACGCGGCCTGAGACAGAAAAGGATCGCACGCCTTTGTAATTTTCATCCCAGCCTTGGCCCGCAAACCAATCGACGCCCTTTTCCAGAATTTGCGGCACCCAGAGCAGCGTCTCGACATTGTGGTTCAGCGTCGGACGGCCGAACAGGCCAACTTCGGCAATGTAGGGCGGACGATGACGCGGCAGGCCACGCTTGCCTTCGATGCTTTCGATCATCGCGGACTCTTCGCCGCAAATATAGGCGCCCGCCCCGCGCCTCAATTCAATTGGCGCATGGGCGGAAAGGCCGGCCTCAGCCAGCGCGGCAATCTCGCGTTTGAGAATTTCCAGAACCGCCGGATATTCATCGCGCATATAAAGATAGATGCGCTCGCAGCCGACGACATGTGCGGCGATGAGTGCGCCCTCGAACATGAGATGGGGCTTGCGCTCCAGCCAGTAGCGGTCCTTGAAGGTGCCGGGCTCGCCTTCATCGCCGTTG
>CAZMAC010000662.1:0-1808 GCA_964564085.1 uncultured Hyphomicrobiaceae bacterium | reverse complement strand
AGGTCCAGATCGAGGCGAACCACATCCGCGCATGGTTGTGCAGATAGCCGGTCTCGATCAGCTCATGCGCCCACGCATCGAAACAGTCGATGCCGGTTTGCCCGCTCACCGCCTGCTGATAGGCATGGCGGAGATTCTCCTCGCTCTCCAGGCGTACCAGCGCGTCACTAACATCCTGATTATAAGCATACCAAACGCTCGGCCGCTGCTCCAGCCAACCCTTGAAATAAGTACGCCAGAAGACCTCCTGGACGAACTTCTCCGCAGTCGAAGGCGCATGGCGGGCCAGTACCGCGCGCAGAACTTCCTCCTCAGTAATCAGGCGATGCCGGACCCACGGCGATAGGTTGGACACATTCCCGCGCTGATCCGGCCCAAGGTCGTAGTTTCTCTGGGCCGCATAGGGCTTGCTTGCACGCGGTATGAAGCGATCCAGCTGCGCAAGACCTGCTACCCTTGTGGCCGTGAACGCGACCGGCTGGCTTCCCTGCTCAAGCCAGGCCGAAGTAGCGGTAGTCTTCTCCTCCATCAGCGCCTCCTGCAACTATCGGAGCAATAGCGGACCTTGTCCCAGACCTTCGCCCACTTCTTGCGCCAGGCGAACGGCCGGCTGCAGGTAGCGCAGATCTTTGCCGGTAAGTCGGATTTCCGGCGCATCTTCATGCTTGATTCCCCCGCAGCGGCAGACCGAGCTGTGATGCGCTGGGCACCTTCGCCCGACGCCCCCGGTTCGGAATGCCGCTCTTTCGGCTACCGTGCCTGTTCTGAATCGCGGAAGACTCGCTGCGAAACGCGGGATCTCGCCGGACCGCCCAGATTCGCTCCCTCGCGGACTTAGCGGCGGCGAGGTGATCCACGATCGGGTAAGGATAAGTCCTCCCTAGAACCCGATCTGCGCGCTCCGCTTTCCAGGGCTCCTGCAGATGAACCGTCCCGGGTTTGCCGGAGGCTGTTTTGTTTGAGTCAGGCGGCGTTGAACGCCGTGGTTCTGGATCTCGTGCCAGACAACGCCTGCAGTCCGGCACCAAGCCGCGACCCGTTTGTCCCGACTATAGGTCCAGGCATTCCCGGTCTCCTCATGCGACCAGAGCGCGGAGATCGTCATGCTCTTGTGCACGCCCGCCAAAACCTCGACCACGTCGCCGATCCGAACCATTAAAGAATGGCCGGCTGTTTTAAGGTCCTGGCGTAACTCGTGCAAACACTCCTCAACGAAGGCCCATTGACGGCCAGGCATATCCGCCTCGCGCCAAAGATCGGGCTCTACGACGAAGATCGGCAGAACTTCGCCGCACTCCGCCGCCGCCGAGAGGGCGCGGTGGTCGTTTATCCGCAAATCTCGTTTGAACCAAACGACTTGCACGTCTCGTCTTCCGAATTCGAACCTTATACCCTGTAATATAGAGCTGCATTCGACACTTAATGCTGGACGAATCGACGCGATCTGCTGCTCGCGAGGAATGTTGGCTTTTCGCGCGGCCTGCGGTTCCAACCAAATCGAAAAAGCCGAATAGCGTTGTCCGGCTATTGTGTTTTCCTGTCAACGTCACTTTGAAACTAAATTGCCTTTAGCAGTGGTTTCCCCGATAGGCGAACAATCGATTTTGAACAAGGAGGAGCGGGCAATTTGATTGTGACGACAACATTCCGAAGGCGAATGTCTTGAAAGAGCCATTGCACTAAATCGCTGTCGCGATATTTGCGGCAGCGCCGGGCTCCGAGGCTGAACGCGCATCCAGAAGCTGGCTGACAACTAGTGGTTCGATTCAAACATTTGCATCCCATCTGCGGCGCCCTCATTAACAAAT
>CAZMAC010000661.1:0-1813 GCA_964564085.1 uncultured Hyphomicrobiaceae bacterium | reverse complement strand
CTCATCACCGACAGCGTCTATCATCCGACGCGCCGGGTTGCCGGGCGGCTGCTTGGCAGGCTCGGCGTCAAGACGCGGTTTTACGATCCGCTGATCGGCGCCGGGATCGCCGAATTGTTCACGGAGCGGACAAAGCTCGTCATCGCCGAATCGCCTGGCTCGCAAACTTTTGAAATGCAGGACCTGCCAGCAATCGCCGAGGCATGCCATGCGCGCGGCGTCTGGCTGGCCTTCGACAACACATGGGCTTCGCCGCTTTATTATAAGCCACTGGCTCACGGCGTGGATGTCTCGATCCAGTCCGCAACAAAATATGTCGTCGGCCATGCCGATGCGCTGCTGGGCATCGTTACGGTGAACGAGCGCGCTGCGCCGCATCTTGCGAAGGTGCACGAGGATCTGGGGCTTTGCGCCGGGCCGGAGGATTGCTTTCTCGCGCTGCGGGGCCTGCGCAGCATGGGCGTCCGGCTGGCGCGGCATCAGGCCTCGGCTCTGGAAATCGCGCGCTGGCTGGAAACCCGTCCGGAGGTCGAGCGCGTCCTGCACCCGGCACTGCCAAGCCATCCCGGCCATGAGCTTTGGAAGCGCGACTTTACCGGTTCATCGGGGCTGTTTTCGATCGTTCTGAAGCCATACTCCGAGCAGGCTCTGGCCGCGATGCTCAACAGCCTGGCCCTGTTCGGCATGGGGTATTCCTGGGGCGGATATGAAAGCCTGATCGTGCCGTTCGATCCGCGGCCGCACCGGACGGCGACCGAATGGAGCGCGCCGGGTACTGCATTGCGTTTGCATATCGGCCTCGACGATCCGGCGGATTTGATCGCCGATCTGGAGGCGGGCTTCGAACGGCTGGCGGCGGCTTGAGGCGGCTAAACGGGCTCTACAGCCGCATCGTTTAACACGGAATTATGTTCGTCATTGCGAGCGAAGCGAAGCAATCCAGCAGCAGATTCGGTGTTTGTTTCTGGATTGCTTCGGCCTAACGGCCTCGCAATGACGGGAAGACGGGAAAAGGTGTTTCTGTCTAATCCAAACGCGCGCTAGAGCCTTATCCGCCCGATTGAATCAGGGCATCGGCTCTAACTCTTTGTTTTGTCGCGCTTTCCGAGCGGCGAACCGGTATCCACTTCGCCTGAAAGCGCCCTAAATCCACTCGATCCGCTCCATATCGTCGAAAATGATGCAGCTGCCGTCCTGAAGCGTGATCGTGCCGTCCGCATCGTCGCTCAAGGTGATGCTGTTGGCGTCTTGAGACTGGATCGAACCGGAGTCGAGAGCGAGCGTCCAGTCCGTGCCGAAGGTGCCGATATCGCCGCCGCCAGAGGCGTCAAACAGTTGGACCACATCGGTCCAGCTGGCTCCCGTGCCGCCATAGGCATAATCGGTGCCATCCCCTTCAGCAAGAATGAAAATGTCGCTGCCATCGCCGCCATAAACGGTATCGTCACCTTCCCCGCCAATAAGCTCGTCATCCCCTGTCCCGCCTGTAAGAATATCGTTGCCGCCCCAGCCTTTCAGCATCATGTTGCCGTTGTTGGCAGTTAACACATCGTCACCGACATTGGACCCATCGATCTGTTCGACATTTGTGATGATGTCGCCTTCAGCATCGCCGCCGGTCTCAGGCGATCCGTCAGATAGATCCACGGTGACGCCCTGAGCGCTGTCATAATATTTGACCCAATCCCAGCCTGCGCCGCCATCGATCGTATCAGCCCCGGCACCACCAACAAGCTCATCGTTGCCGTCTCCGCCGTAGATGGTGTCGTTGCCTGCGGAACCTGTTATGGTGTCATTACCAGCTCCACCATCG
>CAZMAC010000660.1:0-1827 GCA_964564085.1 uncultured Hyphomicrobiaceae bacterium | reverse complement strand
AAGGTTCAGTCCGGCGAACTTGAGCAACATCTGCGAGAAAAGGGCGTTGAATTCTCTAAAGCGATGGCCTGATTTTGTTTCCGCGAATAGCTTTCACAGCTGCTTATCCGCTGATCGCTATTCGCGAGCTCTATGCCCAAATTGCCTAGCAAAACTGCATATCACCGTCATGTGTTTATTCCGGCAATGTTTTAGCCTTGAACTTATATCGCAGAGAGCGCGCGCATGAACAGTAGCGCGCGATCGTTCCTGCTCGGTCTTCTCATAATCGTAGCAACAATCTGCCTGGTTCTTGGACTTACACTACCAATCATCAAACTGACGCGGCTTTATATCTGGACAGATGCACATTCGCTCGTCTCGGTCGTAACCGAGCTTTATTTTTCGGGAGAAATCATTCTCGCCACTTTAATCTGCCTGTTCTCGATTGTTTTCCCTTTTCTAAAACTGCTTTATCTACTCGCGCTTTACTCGATTAGGCGTGTTCAACTGAATCGCTCAGGCGGATGGCTCAAGCGTCTCTCCTGGCTTGGCAAATGGTCGATGCTTGACGTGCTTGTCCTCGCCCTCGTCGTTTTTTATGGCAAAGCAACCAATCTGGCCGACGCTACCTCCATGCCCGGCATTTATTTGTTTGCGTCTGCTGTGATTTTAACAATGATTGCGACGGCGATGATCGAACATGATATCGAAAATCAAACGACGTTCGGCAAGCACAAACAGGTAGACCACGGCAGAAGGCCAGACCTGGATAGTGATCAATTAGCCTATTATCCGCCCTTTGATGGTCCTGAAACACAAAACACGAGTGGCCTTATTTCTGTGAAATGAAGAACTACTGGACAAAACAATGAATTGCCCAGCAGCGCTTCGCTGAATGTTTTTGGGTTATCTGGAATAAAACTCGATTACAAGATTTGGCTCCATCCGAACAGGATAGGGTACGTCGGCAAGTTGGGGCACGCGCGCAAAAACCGCCTTCATTTTCGAGTGGTCAGCTTCAATATAATCCGGCACATCACGCTCATTGCTTTGCAGCGCTTCAAGCACCAGAATCATTTCCCGCGCTCCCTCGCGAACTTCGACGACATCGCCGGGGCGGCATCGATAACTCGGGATGTTTACGCGGTGGCCATTCACCAAGACATGGCCGTGGCTGACAAATTGGCGCGCGGCAAAAACCGTCGGCACGAATTTGGCACGATAAATGATCGCATCGAGCCGCCGCTCCAACAGACCGATTAAGTTTTCGGACGTATCGCCTTTTAGGCGTGTGGCCTCACTGTAGACCCTTCGGAATTGGCGCTCAGTGATGTTACCGTAATAGCCTTTGAGCTTCTGCTTGGCGCGAAGCTGTACACCATAGTCCGAAGGCTTGCCGCGCCGGCGCTGACCATGCTGGCCAGGACCGTATTCACGTTTATTGACCGGGCTTTTCGGCCGTCCCCAGATATTCTCTCCGTTACGGCGGTCAATCTTATATTTGGCGCTGATGCGCTTGGTCATGTTTGTCTCCAAATGAAGAAAAATTCGACAAATTGACCATGCCCTCCTCCTTTTTCCAGTTTCAGCCAATCAATGCTTTTCGGAAAAACGACAGGCAGCATCTCAGTTTTTGCTGCCGCAGGCATGAGAAAAGGCGGGCTTTCGACCCGCCTCCAATTTTGATAACCGAAGCTGTGTTATTCTGTCAATCATTAGGCTGCGGTTTAGAACTTAGGATTTCTGAACCGATTTGAGGAAAGCTTCTATATTGGCTTTCACGCTTTCTCTTTCTTCGGGGCTGCAGTCTTTCTTTTTATTCTTGTCCGGCTCGGCTATGACCTC
>CAZMAC010000659.1:0-1830 GCA_964564085.1 uncultured Hyphomicrobiaceae bacterium | reverse complement strand
ATGCCCAAGTAAACAAGCATCACCTCGTGGGTGGCACCCAGCGAGGGGATTGGTGCTGCACTGCACAAATTTGTTATTCGCTTTTCCTATCCGCGCCATATAGTTCCGGCATATGGAGGATGAGGAGAGCAGAGGGGTGTGCAATCCGGTGTGATTCAGCTGCGATTAAGGCATAGCTATGAATAGTTTTTTCAAAAGAGAACGGGGCCATTCGAGCGCAAGCCTTTTTTCAGACGGTCTGAAGGACCGGCGGACCCGTTTTTCGTAACGAAATCGAGATTTGGAGCATTCTTCACTGTGACGAAATCGATCTGGTGTTATCCGCTTCCGGTTATCCTATCGCTATCCGCCAGCGCCGCGATCGGCTATGGCAGCGCGTTTGCCGAGCCGGCCTCCGGCTGTATGACGCTTGCCGGCGAGCGCGTGAGCCTGCGGCAGGGCACATCCGCATCTCACATAACCGGTGCGGTGCCTCTCCTTGCGGGCGAGACGTTGAAATTACGTATGGTACCGTCAGGCGTAACGCCGGCCGGCGCAGGATCGATCGCGTTGCGGGAAGGGGATGAGACGGACGCGCCCATTCTTTCGGGCAGCGCTCCGCAGGAGACAGCCTTTACGGTGCCTCTCGACGGGCTTTACAGCTTCGAGTTTCGCAGCGATGGCGCTGGGGCGCTGGCATTTGAGGTTCAGTGTGGCATAAACGCGGCAACTCAGTCGCCCTCGGCAAGTCCGCAAGCCTTTGTCGAACGGCGCGCAGGCCGGCTTTTGGCTGGCGAAAGCGCGGCGACCAGTCTGCGGCGCAGAGCGGACAAACCAAAAACGATCGATGAGGCGGTCAAGAAAAATACTATCCTTGATGATACGGGCCAGCCGGTCCAAGTTAGCGTGACCACCAGCGTTCAAGACCTCGCCGCCGCGGAGGGACAAAGCTTTGCCAATGAAAAACTCGATTTCTGGATCGAGGGGCGTGTCTCTCAATTTGAACAAAAACTCGATGATGGCGGCCTGAAATATAACGCTGAGGGCACTGCCGGCGCCTTTAACATCGGCGCGGATTATCTCTTGCGTCCAGGGCTGATGATCGGCGCTCTGGTCCAATTCGACCAATATAGCGAAGAGTATGACCGGCTTGACAGCGCATCCGACAGCTCCGGTGTGTTGTTTGGCCCCTATGCCAGCCTTCGCCTTGCCCCCGATCTGATCTTCGACGCTCAAATCGCCTGGGGCAATTCGGACAACGAGACCGACCTGCCGGACGGCACACAATTGACCTATCAAACCGAACACCAATTGCTGCGTGGGCAGCTTTCGGGAAACCGTAATTTGCTTGGCCTGCAATTTACGCCAACCCTCGCGCTCTCCATTGTCGAGGACCGCTTTGCACAGCCGGGCGATCTCTCTAACGACGCGGACGGTGCGGACGGCTCGGTCTTCGGGCGCTTCGGCGTAGGGTCTGCTGTGTCCTATCGCATCGCGCTCGATAATGGCGGCTTTGTTCAACCCACGGCCGCCCTCAGCACCGGCTGGGATCTGGACGGCTTTGGTGCGCTTGACCTTGATGAGACGGATTTTGCCAATGACATAGGGGCAAAGGCCGAGGCCGGCGTCACGCTCGGAACCGTGGACGGGGTCAGTATCCAGGCAACCGGCGCAATTGAGGGGCTTGGTGAGGAGGATTATTCGGCCTGGAGCGGGCGTTTATCGCTCACGGCTCCGTTGAATTGAAAGCACAATCAGGAAAAGCATGGCCCCGAGGAGACGGGGCTGAGCACCGGTTATCCTGAAAAATTGTGCGCAAACAAAAAAATATAGATCGAGAAAGTTTGAGTG
>CAZMAC010000658.1:0-1833 GCA_964564085.1 uncultured Hyphomicrobiaceae bacterium | reverse complement strand
GAATCTCCGATACTCTCACGGGTCAGCGTGCCTTTATCTATGGCGTTCTTCACAATCGATAAAACGCGGTCTGAGATATTGCTGTTGGGGACTGAACGCCCACCCATCATCAGCATGTCGTTCCCCGCGGTAATCGACAGCAACACGCGTTCATCGAGCGGAAAACGATGAGCGACCTTTGGGGCATCCAGATCATGCGCGATGGCCAAGCCTTGAAAGCCGATTTCGCTGCGAAGTTTAGCCTGTATGGCTTTGACCGATAGCGAAGCCGGCATCGTGCCATCATCGGAAATCTCCGCATCAACGAGATGGCCGACAATCACCATGCCATTGCTGGAATTCGCAAGCAGCTCTCGATATGGCTCGATCGCCGTGTCGTCCCAAACGCTCTTATCAGGGTCCGTGGTCTCGTCATCTTCAGCGCTGTCAGCTGGGCTTTCTTTCGATATCCGGCCCGGAAAATATTTGGGCGCGGCAATAATCGCCTGTTGCTCATGAGCCAGGCGAAAGGCTTTGGCAAAAGCTGCCACATGTTTCGGCGATGAGCCATAGCTGCGTTTTTCATTCAACACGGCTTCGTCATGACTGGCCTCAAGATCGAGTACTGGCCCGAAATTCACATTGAAGCCGAATGATTTAAGCTCCTCAGCCATATTCTGATAAACAATGAAAGCATTGAGCGGATCGTTCGTCTGACCGAGTTCGCCAGCTGAGGGATATAAGCTAAAGCCCTTTTCACCGGAAAGAGCCTGGCCAACGCCGCCTTCATGGGAAATCATCAGCAAAGGTAATCTTTGAGCCTTGGTCCCGCGAAAAGCTTCAATCAACCGTTTGAGCTGCTCAACCGAACGAATGTTCCGTTCCGTAAATAACACGGCACCGATTTGGCCGTTCATAATCTGCGCCACAACGCGCTTTACACCCTCATCATCGGGCTCGGTGCCGGCGAAAGACACCGCAATCATTTGCCCGATCATTTGATTGAGAGTCTCGTCTCCAGCCTTAAGTGCAACTGCGGGAGGGGGCGCTTGGCCAGGCTTGGTCGCCGAGACCGCGCTGGTGTCCGCCGCTGGCGCGCGATCGATCGAGGAAACGACCGGCGGATCGGCACTCGCGGGATTATCGACCGGGGACTCATTTTCTTGAGAGGCCGTCCCGAGTTCGGGAGAGGGAACGGCCTTCAGCCCGGCATAAGCCGATTCATCCGCCTGATCGGCCTCGGCACTTTGCGCAGTTTTGCCGTCGTCATCAACATCAGCAGCTTCTGTCTCCGCCGGTCCGGTCCCTGTCACAACCGTGTCTGCTGAACCAGTTTCACTTCGCGTGTCCTCGGTCTCTGTAGAAGAAACAACGAAGGAACTATCGCTCGGCGGCTCAGCATCCGCCGCTTCAGTCTCCGCTGTAACCGCCTCCTGATCGGGTGATGGAACGGCAGGAGGATCGGTACGGGCCGGCTCATCGACTTGAGCAGAATTTGCATTTGGCGCCGCCTCGTCGCCCTCGACGACGGCAAATCCTGCTTCCATGTCGCTGGCCGTATCAGCCTCGACGGAAGCTGCGATATCCTCGGCTTCTGGCACAACTGACTGATGCTCACTCGTGACGGCAGCCGCTTCGGCATCATCCTTAGATGCGTCCAATGGCGGCTCATTTACGGAAGCATCGATATCAGCATTCTTGCCGGGCTCATCGGTATTTGCCACTTCAGCCGTTTCCAGAACGCCTGGCACCACCTCGCCCTCGACATCGGCAGCTTCTGTCTCCTTATCGATGGCCGTATCAGCCTCGGCAAAATCCGCAAAGTCCTCGGCTTCGGGCGCAATTGGCTCAGGC
>CAZMAC010000657.1:0-1844 GCA_964564085.1 uncultured Hyphomicrobiaceae bacterium | reverse complement strand
CAAGGACGACAATCGTCCAGGGCGTTGCCAGCCAGGCTTTCCAATTAATCGATCGCGCCTCGGCCGTTTGCGCTGCATCACTCATGTCATTCTCCTTAAGCGCCTTCTTCGTCCGCGCAGCATTCCTTCAGGATATAGGCTGCGAGCGTCTCCAGCCGGGCAAAGCTCGCCCGATTGACAACGGAGCGGCCGGTTTTTTCCTGTTCGATCAGTCCTGCCGAGCTTAAGAATCTCAAATGATGGGCAAGGGTGGATGCGGCCATGCCCGTCCGCGTTTGGATCTCACCGATAGTCAGCCCGGCATCGCCTGCACGCACCAGCGTCAGAACGACTTGAAGCCGCGCTTCCGATCCCATCGCGGCAAAGCCCTGCGCGACCTCTTCAAGATCCGGCTCAATTCGTTTTATAACCATATTTCTAGTTATATCGTTATTTTCTGACATGTCAATGACGATGCGACCGAATCCTGTATCCAACGTTTTTTATCACGCCATATAACGGCGAGATCACAAGATCGCGATTTCAACGCGGCGGGGATGGATCGTGATTATATCTGTGAAGAGCGCTGAAAAGGAGAATGTGAAATGCCAGATCCGGGGAACGCCGTAGAGTCCTTATCGAATGACTCGCTTTTGATTGTTGAAGACGACAAGCCTTTTGCAGATCGGCTTAGCAGCGTCATGGAATCGCGCGGATTCAACGTGCGCGTGGCGAACACGCTTAAAGAGGGCCTGTCGATGATTCAGGATGTCCCGCCGTCCTTCGCCGTTGTCGATATGCGTCTTGAGGATGGCAACGGGCTCGATGTCATTGCCCGACTGAAATCGCTCAAACCTGATGCGCGTGCAATTGTTTTGACGGGCTATGGAAATTTGCCGACGACTGTGACCGCCATAAAAATGGGGGCGGTTGACTATCTCGCCAAGCCGGCGGATGCGGACGATATCTGTGCCGCGCTCGAGACCGGGCCAGGGCAAAAGCCCGGAGCCCCGCGCAATCCGATGTCGGCGGATCGCGCGCGCTGGGAACATATTCAAAATGTCTATGAAAATTGCGACCGAAACGTTTCGGAAACCGCCCGCCGTCTGAACATGCATCGACGGACATTGCAGCGCATATTGGCAAAACGTGCGCCGAAATAAGGAGCGAGCACAGCTGTTAGTCTTGGTGCCGATCAAACGTTTCCCCATCCGATCGGCACCTTCAGCATACTATCTTAGCTCGATTCAACATCAAGATCGTGTGCGTAGCTGACAATATTAATCGTCGTCGCCACCATCGTCGTCGTCATCATCACCGTCGTTGATGGCGACAGTACCACCACACTCTTCCCGATAATGGTTTCTCCAATAGGCGGTGCCGACATTCTGAGCCTGTCTCTTGATCCAATCGCAGCTCGGCCCTTGCTCAGCTTCACTCTCGCTGCCAATATCTTCCAGAATTTCCAAGGTTGTATCAATACCGATGCCCTGGGCATTGGCGTCCGTGTGTATCGCTGTGAATGCTAACGCCGCAACTGCAACACCCATCATTGTTGTCTTCAGCATCTTTTTCCTCTCCATGTGCGACCCAGGTGACGTCCCAGATCCTGAAAAAAATTTAGAACAGGCTGGCACTCCCGGATGTGACGCCGATCACTATATGTCGTTATCCTGCAATCTACTAGCCGCGACATTTGCAACTCGAATGACCAGTCCTGTGGCCAGGCTAAATTGCGCCAATATGAAACGATGGGGGCAAAATGCTTCATCGGCTGCGCCTTTTCGCGGCGGGCGTTAGGCCTTCATTTACCAAACCACTGATTTCTCCCCGAAACTTATCCCCGCCCCTCCGCGTCAACTTAT
>CAZMAC010000656.1:0-1852 GCA_964564085.1 uncultured Hyphomicrobiaceae bacterium | reverse complement strand
CCCGCGCGGCAAGTTCCCGGCGAGAAGTGAGCGTGCCAGCGTTTCGAGAAAAGGCGCGGATGGCGGTATGCTGAACAGCTTGCCGTGCAAGGCTTGGCGGCCGCCATCGATCAGTTGCAGCTCAGGCTGCGTGGAGGCCATCAAAAAGCCTTTCCGCGTCCGCAAGCGCCCCCGGCGTTCCGACATGCATCCAAACGCCGTCATGCACGATGGCGGCGAGACGGCCATTTTCAAGCGCCCGGTTCCAGACCTGGTTCAGAGAGAAAGCGCCGTCCGGTGCATCTGCAAAGAGGCTCGGATGATTGATCGACACCCCCGCAAAGGCATAAGCGGCGGACTCATCACCGATGCGGCGGCGTACCGTGCCGTCTGCCTCCAGATGAAAATCGCCCTGGCCGGAATAGCCGAGCGTTTCTGTCTTCCCTGCAAGCAGCAAAAGGCTGTCCATCATCTCCGGGTCCCAGGCTGCAATCATGCGGGCAAGTGTTGAGCCGCCGTGCTCGATCCAGACCGCGTCCGAATTGTGAACGAAAAAGGCGCGATCCCCAAGCGATCGAAGCGCTTTTTTCACAGCGCCGCCCGTGTCAAGCAGCTCATCGCGCTCGTCGGAAATCGTGATGCGGGGTGCGGCGCGTGCGCGCAGATGGGTTTCAATCAGTCCGGCCAGATAATGGACATTGACGACAGCGTTACTGACGCCTGCCTCGCCAAGCCGGTCGAGCACATGGTCAAGGAGTGCCTTGCCGCCAAGCCGGACAAGCGGTTTCGGCAGCGCCTCTGTAAGCGGGCGCATACGATGGCCGAGGCCGGCCGCGAGAACCAGAGCATGGGTGATGTGTTCGCCGGACATGATCGGTCTCCGTTGGGCGTTTTAAATCAGCGCCACGACTCCCTCGATATCCTGCGGCACTTCGCGCTCATACCATAATTTCAAGTCTTTAAGATGCGGGTCTGTCAAATTGGCGGCAAGGTAGCGCGCGATACGCGGCAGATGTTGCAGATAGGCGCGTTTGCCATCGCGGCGGGCAAGGCGGGCGAAAATGCCGAGGATTTTGGTTGCCCGCTCTGCGCCTAAAAGCCGGTAGGCCCGCAGAAAAGCCTCATGATCGAAATCGGGGTTGGCAGCAGCGACCTGTCCGCAATAGGTGGTGAGCAGTTCAGCTTCCAGACCGTGCGGCAGGTCGATGCGGGCATCTTGAAGCAGCGAAACGAGATCATAGGCGGCGTGACCGCGCAAGGCGTCCTGAAAATCGATGATGCCGAGCCGGGCAAGGCCTGCCTCGTTCTGCCGCCAGATCAAATTGGGCGAATGATAGTCGCGCAGGACCCAGCCGGAGGGCTGGCAGGCGAGCCAGTCAAATTGCACCGCCCACAGCGCGGTAAATTCCGCGCGAACCGTCTCGGGTGTCTCAATGCCGCGAAGAGCCGGGAGAAACCAGTCGAGCAGCAGTTCCGTTTCGATTGACAGTGCGCCCGCATCGTAGGAGGGCAAGCGATGTTCGGCCCCACCTGCGCGTAACACTTCTGGGGGGGAATGGCGGCGCAGGACCAGTAGCGCGTCGACCGCAAGCCGATAGAGCAAAGCCATGTCGCGCCCCTCCGCGGCCAGAGCGCTGAATGTCAGATCACCGAAATCCTCAATGAGTAGGAACCCTTTATCGAGATCGCTGGCGTAAATTTGCGGAGCCGATAGCCCGACTTCGTGCAACGCATTTGCGATGGTAACGAAGGGCCTGACATCCTCGGCGAGATGCGCAATCTGACTATAGGGCAAGCCATTGCGGATCGGCGGGACGACAGGCGTTTAGGGCGAGTCCATGAGAAGGGTAGAGCCGTCCCGACCAATGAGCCG
>CAZMAC010000655.1:0-1853 GCA_964564085.1 uncultured Hyphomicrobiaceae bacterium | reverse complement strand
CATTCGCTTTGGGTCGAGGAAATGGAAGAAAAGGGTAAGCTTGCCGCGTCGAGCGACGGGAAACTCCAGCCAGCCGAATAAGAGTTTGATTTTACTAGCGTTAGGAAATGCTGTCGTAATGTTCCGTTTTCCGATCAGGAGCGAGCTTACGGCCGCTTTTTTAGTGTTCTGCCTGATGATCTCTTTTCGGCCTGCCAACGGACAAAAGCTGCCAGACTTGCTAAAGGGGCATGGCGGGCCTATCAAAGCAATTTCAATTTCCTCTGACGGCAAACATGCGCTTACTGCCTCCTTCGATTATTCGATCATATATTGGGATTTGACGGGACCGGAGGCGCGGCTCGTCCACCATCTCATCGGCCATAATGGTGCAGTCAATGATGCCGCTTTCGTTCCTGGTAATGAGCGCGCGGTATCCGTCAGCGATGACGGCTCTCTCGGCATATGGGATCTAAAAGAGGGCAAGCTCATCAAGCGCATTGAGTCCGAACCCGCCAACGTTCTGGATGTCGCCGTCTCCGATGACGGGTCAATGGTGGCTGCGGCCCGTTGGGACAACACGGCGAAGCTTTACGATCTTCATCAGCAACGCGAAACGGCTACATTGGAAGGCCATAAAGGCAATGTGAACGCGGTTGCCTTCTCCGCAGATGGTAAAACGCTCTATAGTGCGGCCTATGATGGCCAGATCATTGAATGGGATGTCGCCACGGCGGCGCAAATCCGTGCGATCTATCGTCACGGCTGGGGTATCAACGCCATCACACGCATCGACGAAAACCGTCTTCTCTTCGGTGCTCTCAATGGCACAGCGGCCGTGGTTGGCATTGCAGAGGGGGATATCCTGACCACTCTTGTTCAAAGCAAACACCCGGTTCTAAGTGTAAGAGTCTCGCCTGATAGCGCACTCGCCGCTTATTCAGACGGGGAAGGCGTGATTGGCGTTTTCAACATCGAGACGGGGAAGCGGATTGCCGGCGGCCCTGTCACCTATGGGCCGGTCTGGGATTTTGACTTCGTGCCGGGCACAAATCAGATCTACCATGTCGGTCTGGACGATTTCGCCACGCGCTGGCAGGTGGTTCCACGTAAACTCACCAATATCCAATCAGAATTTCCGCGCCGTTTTCAACTCACCGACAGCGACGACCCCGGCGAATTGGAATTCCAACGCAAATGCAGCGTTTGCCATACGCTGACCTCAGACGGCAAAAACCGGGCCGGACCTACGCTTTACAAACTGTTTGGCCGCAAGGCCGGAACCGTGCCGGGATACGTCTACTCGCCAGCGCTGAAAAACGCCGATATCATCTGGAATGAAGAAACGGTCGCCAAACTTTTCGATCATGGCCCCGATATCGTGGTGCCAGGCACGAAAATGCCAATCCAGCGCTTGAAAAGCGTCGAACGTCGTAATGCGCTCAACCGTTTCTTGAAAAACGCGACCAGCTCTGTAGAGTGATCGGCAAGCGGCGAAAAAATAATGAAAAATATCCGAGCTGTTTTGCTCAATCCGGAAAAATGGGGAAGGTATCATGAGGTCCATCTTCATAGGCATTGTTCTGACGGTAATCGTGGCCGCGATCGCCTGGGGTGTTACAGAATCGCAAAAGACGACATCGGCGGATGCGTACAGCTCCGTAGACTCTGTGCGTCTGAACTAGATCAACCTGCGTTTAATCGGAATCGATTAAGCGCAGAAAAGTTGATCTATTTTATAGGGTTAGAGCAACTGTCCGCGTCCAATTGGACGCGCGTTGCTATAGAGCGCTTTCAGGCGAAGTGGATACCGGTTCGCCCGCCCGGAAAGCGCGATCAAACAAAAGGTTAGAGCCGACCATCTATTCAATCGG
>CAZMAC010000654.1:0-1856 GCA_964564085.1 uncultured Hyphomicrobiaceae bacterium | reverse complement strand
AGCCTGCAACGCTTGAAGATGTCACCGATGAAATGGTCGATGACTGTTTTGCGCCGCTTGGCAGCGATGAAATTGAGCTTGATGATCGCTGGACGCTGGTGGATTAGGAAGCACTGCGCGCAGCGTTACAATTTTGCGCATGACATAAAGGGAGAGAAACATGGCGGCGATAGGATTTATCGGGTTGGGTAAAATGGGCGCGCCAATGGCGGTCAATCTCCAAAAGGCCGGACACCAGCTTAAAGTTTACGATATTGTACCTGACAATATACAACGATTAACCGCCGCAGGCGCAGAGGCAGCTCCGGACCTGCAAAACGCTGCCAAGGGCGTCGACATTGTTATCACCATGCTCCCAGCCGGGGCTCAAGTCCGTGAGGTTTATCTAGGCGCAAGCGCAATTCTCGCAGCCGCGAATCAAGGCGCTCTGTTTATAGACTGCTCAACGATCGACGTCGCAACTGCGCGGAGCGTTGCGGAGGCGGCTGAAAAAGCCGGCATGGCGATGGTTGACGCCCCTGTCTCTGGCGGTGTTGCCGGGGCTGAAGCAGCGACGCTTACATTCATGGTTGGCGGCAGTGAGGCGGCTTTCAAGCGGGCGGAGCCAATTCTCCAATCGATGGGCAAGGCGGTCGTTCATGCGGGCGCGGCAGGCAACGGGCAGGCGGCAAAGATTTGCAACAATATGATTCTCGGCGTCTCGATGATCGCCGTTTGCGAAGCTTTTGTGCTCGCCGACAAGCTGGGCCTTGACCGGCAAAGATTATTCGATATCGCGTCGAAAGCCTCCGGCCAGTGCTGGTCTTTGACCTCTTATTGTCCCGTGCCGGGACCGGTTCCATCTTCGCCTGCCAACCGTGATTATGCTCCCGGATTTACCGCTGCGATGATGCTGAAGGACCTGCTTTTATCGCAAGACGCTGCCTCGAATTGCGGGGCGGCGACGCCTCTTGGAGCGAAAGCTGCCGAGCTTTACGGCCTGTTCTCAGCACAAGGAGGCGCGGCGTCAGATTTTTCCGGGATCATTAAATTTTTGCGTGATCAAGGCGCAAAAGCTGAAAACTGAGACAATTAGATATTACAATTTTAGCTTGTATAATTAATTTCAATTTAGCAAATTGCGCGCTAAGGTAGCACTCAATCACCTGAACTAACCTTGAGAGGCGCGCGATGAGCGTTGTTTTGGACTATACAAGAGCTGATTCTGTTTCTGACGAGCGCCCTCTGATGGCGCAATATTTGATGTCCCTCAAAATCGTCGAGCGGCTTCACCGTCTGCTACTGGACGTCATCAAAGCCGAATTCGAGCGCGCCGGACGAACCGATGTCAACGGCGTTCAAGCGCTCCTGCTTTATAACATCGGCGATTGTGAGCTGACGGCAGGCGAGATCCGTACGCGCGGCTACTATCTCGGCTCGAACGTTTCTTACAATCTGAAAAAACTGGTCGACAGCGGCTATGTTCATCACCAGCGTTCCAAGACCGACCGCCGTTCCGTGCGTGTGAGGCTGACACAGAAAGGCAAAGACGTTTATAACGTCGTGAACGGTCTTTTTGAGCGCCAGCTTACAATGATCGAGAAGGTTGCCGGTCTTTCGATTTCGGATTTGAAGACGATGAACAATAACCTCTCAAGGTTGGAGCGCTTTTGGGGCGATCAGATTCGGTATAGGCTCTAATCCATAAAAGGCTTATGAGTTCTGCGTTCGATTGATTGTGATGACAGGTAGGTCCATCCGGCCTACCAATTCTGATGCTTACTTCCCGTGAGAAGCATTGCCTATCGAACTTGGGATATGAAAAGGTAGGGCGCTTAAATTCGGGTGGTCCGCGTCTGCAGTGAGCTTCTGCCGCC
>CAZMAC010000653.1:1277-1862 GCA_964564085.1 uncultured Hyphomicrobiaceae bacterium | reverse complement strand
ACGTTGACCCGTGATGCAATGGATGTTGTCAGTTACTGTCTTGGTAATGACGATAGGCTAACAAACGATTTTCGTACCGGAGACAATTTGCCTCGTAATGCATTGCGTCTCGGTGAAATTGCATTGCTTTGTTCTGATGTCGCCATTGAAGCGACAGAGGACGGTCCCCGTCTCAGCGGCTCAGCAACTGAGATCGCTCTCGTTCGCGCCGCGCTCAGTTTGGGGCTCGATTTGAACGATTTGCGGCGCGAATGGCGCCAAACGCGGCTGCAATACCGGACTGAAGCTAACCGTTATATGGCGTCCCATCATCAGAGCGAAGACGAAGCAAGACAGCTCACCGCAATCAAAGGCGATCCGATCCAGCTCTTGCATAAATGTGATCGCTTGATGCAAGCCGACGGCTCATTATCCCCGCTTGATGCCCCAATCCGCAAACGACTCCTTCAAATCAATGACAATATGGCTGGCCAGGGCTTGCGCGTGCTCGGCTTCGCGTTCAGCGAAAGCGCGGCCGAGACAGTCGAAAACGGCAAACTCGTTTGGGCCGGCATGGCCGGACTCAAATCCCCAATGATGCCGGGG
>CAZMAC010000653.1:0-1267 GCA_964564085.1 uncultured Hyphomicrobiaceae bacterium | reverse complement strand
GCTCAAGCCCTTTTGGCGCGCTTGCACCAGGCCGGCATCCGTCCCATCATGATTACCGGGGATCAAAGCGCGACGGCGGAAGCGATTGCGCGAGAAGCCGGCTTGAGCGCGGATGGTCCGTTGCGTATTCTCGACTCTGTTGCGCTGTCGCACCTGCCTTCGGACGTCCTCGATGCAATTGTGCAGCGGACCGATGTTTTCGCCCGCGTTCCACCCTCACAGAAGCTTGATATCGTTCAGGCTCTTCAGCGCTCCGGAAAAATCGTCGGGATGGCGGGTGACGGCTTCAACGATGCGCTCGCTCTGAAAGCGTCAGATATCGCAATTGCCGTCGGCAATGGTAATGTCAGTGCGGCAAGAGATGTCGCCGATATCATTGTCACCGGCGATGATCTCAATGTGATCGGCGATGGGATTGAGCAAGGCCGGACGATCCTGTCGAATATCCGTAAATCGGTTCATTACATCCTCGCCACCAATATGAGCGAAATTCTTGTCGTCTTTGCCGAGTCGCTCAGCACACGTGACGAGTTGGAAACGCCGCTCGAATTGCTCTGGCTGAATCTCGTCACCGACCTCCTTCCCGGCCTTGGGCTGGCGCTTGAACCGCCGGAGCGCAATGTTATGAGCGTAAGTCCACGTGATCCGGACGAGACGATTATGCGCCTGGAAGATCTGCGCCACGCCGTTCAGGAAGCTACCCTCATCAGTGGCAGCGTGCTGGCCGCCCACGCTCATGCGCTCGCCCGTTATGGTCCAGGGGATCAGACACGCACGGTGACTTTTTTGAGCCTTGTCGGATCACAACTCGCCCATACCTTGACCTGCCGGCATGACCGTTTTATTTCACTTGGCAGTGGGGCCTTGTTCGGCAATCGCACACTCAATGCCGCGCTTGCCGGATCGCTTGGGCTTCAGGCGGTACCGCTGATTTGGCCGGAGTTGGGCCGGATGCTCGGACTTGGCCCAATACGCAGGGCCGATCTCGTCGCTGCGGGGCTGAGCGGACTGGTTTCATTCGGCCTGAATGAAACTTTGCTGGCTTACCGCTCAAGACAAACGGAAAAGCCGCAAGGTTTACTTCGCGGGGGACGCGATGCGTAACTTCATTCTGACGTCCAGCTCGGTCACCGATGGCCATCCGGACAAACTCTGCGATCGTATCAGCGATGCGGTGATCGACCAGTTCCTTGCACGCGATCCATCAGCTCACGTCATGGCCGAATGCGCAATCAATGGCGCGATCGTCTTCAAAGCAACCCTGCAA
>CAZMAC010000652.1:0-1868 GCA_964564085.1 uncultured Hyphomicrobiaceae bacterium | reverse complement strand
ATCAAGATCAATATCCTCATAGCCCAATCCTGTATCGATCCAGTGAGATTTATTTAGATTTTTCAGTATCTGAGAAGCTGGCCCTGTTAGAGTTTCAGACTTTATCCCCCTTGCATCACATCCATTTATAAATAATTTCTTGAGGACAGTTGAGCTGAATGGCTGCACAGTTTCGGCCGGGAGTTTCAGAAGACAATTCATGAGCGCGACAGCGAATTTTGCATGTTCATTCGCGTCAATTTCGGTCGCTATTTTAGTAATTGCCGCCTTGGCTTCGGGGCTGTCGCTCGCATTTTCTACAGATTCCGCCAAGTCGCTTAAGATTGCTTGGATTTTATTCTGATCGCTAAGAATAGGTAATATCCGTCTGCCGCACTGATTACGGCGACTTCCATTTTTCAAATCTGCAATGATTTGCGAAATCGTGTCGGCGGCGGCATCCAGCAAACGCGCCGAGGTCAAAGCATCAAAATTGCTTGGATTTGTGTAGCCGGCTAACAGGGATGCGGCGGCTTCCGGTCCTTCTGTGGCGAATGTAAAGGCAAGGTTTGCGGCGGCTTCCTCGACCTGCCCGGCGTTGAAAAACTCAGCAACCGAATTGACGGCGTTCAGAAAGAAGCTGCCTGAAGGCCCGTAGCGAAGAAGAATTTCGATTTGCTCATGGACTGCTTCTGACGTCGGAGATCGGATGGCGCTGCGCCAGAGAAGATTATGAAGCTCCTTGTTCAACGCGTCCGCATTGCTCTGATCGGTGAAATATTGAAGCCGGTCCATGACCTCATGGGTCCGTTCCTGATTGATCCAAAGCCCCATTGCCGCCAAGCTGGCGTCTTCGACAACCAGGTTAAAATCCTTGTCATCCGGATCTCGTCGCAATCTCAGCTCGTTCTTGACCACCGGCAGCAAGTCTTCCGGCGTCGCTGAACGATGTGTCGCGTAAAGTATTTCAGCGAAAACAAGCTCTTGCAGGGTCTCACGGTCCGACGTTGCCGCCATGTCCTTTGCCAGGTCAAGCCGCGCATCGTCCAAAACTGCAATGACCTGTCCTTTGCGAAGAAGGGCATTCTGGGCGAGCGTGGGATTGGCTAAAAGCAGATCGTCCACAGTTTGATTATAGCTTGCTGCAATGCCATCGACTGTGCGAGCGCCCTCAACGAACGAAATCAAATGTTCTGTTTTTCCATATGTACCGCCGGAGCCGGGCAAACTAGCGGATTTAAGTATCAAAGGAACGAAATTTACCTGAGCCGATTCAGCAAACAGAGAAGCGCATTCGATAAATTCATTTTTTTGAATGTCTTGGTGAGCTTTTCCCATTGTTTTTTAAACTTTCAGCCGCCTCTTCAAGCTCTAGAGCAAGGCGCGTCCAAGACTGTCCCCGCGTGGGCGGGGATGGACGCGGACAGTTGCTCTAACCCTTCAAGACACATCAACTTTTCAACCCTCAAATGATTGCATTTGAAGGTCTGTTGATCTTGTGCCCCGTCTTTTGTGTCGACTTCAGCGCCGACATATCCGAATGGTAAGCATTGGAGCGCCAGGCGAAGCCTTTATAATTTGGAAATGATTTTTGCTATTTGCCAGCTCTCAGGCCAGTTACCGCATCGCACACAGCAAATACTCTACCATCTCGGCCCAACATCGGCTCTAGCCCAACCAAATTTTTGAAAATGTTGAATAATTAATGTTTAAGCTTAAAGTGATTTCATATGGACTATATTCAACATCCGATCCGGATACAACCTTGATTTCATGACCAACTCTTTCAAAGAATAGTTGGTATCAATTTTGAAATTTTGTTTATAGCTCTTTACATAACAGACAAATCCATCCTGTCTTGACAGGCTAACTCAATCATCATAGAACTT
>CAZMAC010000651.1:0-1870 GCA_964564085.1 uncultured Hyphomicrobiaceae bacterium | reverse complement strand
GCACATAACCTTTACCTAGCGAAGCTGTAAATTCCATGCGAACTGATGCGCCTTCATCAAGCGTACAGATGACCTGGCCTGGATTGAGCACATCGACATCTGCTCCGGCCTCGATATCACGAGCCGTGACCACACCAGGCCCTTCTTTCTTCAACACCATACGCTTCACGCCGTCGGAGTGAATACGGAGTGCAATTTCCTTGATGTTGAGCACAATGTCGGTGACGTCTTCACGAACTCCTGGGATTGAAGAGAATTCATGTAGAACGCCGTCGATATGGACACTCGTGATCGCAGCCCCTTGCAGCGAGGACAGCAAAATACGGCGCAGTGCATTTCCCAGCGTCAGGCCAAAGCCGCGCTCTAAAGGCTCGGCAACAATCGTTCCGAGGCGCTTCGGGTCCCGCCCTGGCGTAACATTGAGCTTGGCGGGCTTAATTAGATCTTGCCAGTTCTTTTGTAGCACAGAGAACCTCGTTCTAGAATCAGGTGTGCCAGCATCAGCCAGCAAAGAGAATTCAAAACCTTAGGGCACAGAAGTGCCATAAACTACCGCAGCAAACCGGAATTTGAGCGCCGCATATCAGACACGGCGTCTCTTTCGTGGCCGACAGCCGTTATGAGGGATCGGCGTGACGTCTTTGATCGAGACTATTTGAAAACCGCAGGATTGGAGCGCGCGCAAAGCAGATTCACGTCCGGAGCCCGGACCACTAACTTCGACTTCGATGGTCTTCATACCGTGCTCCATCGCTTTGCGTCCCGCATCATCGGCTGCCGTTTGAGCAGCGAACGGCGTGGATTTCCGCGATCCCTTAAATCCCATTGTTCCCGCCGATGACCAGGAAATCGCATTGCCTTGTGCATCTGTTATCGTGATCATCGTGTTGTTAAACGATGCATTCACATGCGCAACACCGGATGTGATATTTTTCTTTTCCTTGCGTCGAACGCGGGTCTTTTCCTTGGCCATTCAGCTTTCGTCCTTAACCTTGCTTGCCGCGAACGGACGGCATGGAATTATTACTTTTTCTTGCCGGCAATTGGCTTTGCAGGGCCCTTGCGTGTGCGTGCATTTGTGTGGGTGCGCTGGCCGTGAACAGGCAATCCCCGGCGATGGCGCAGGCCTCTATAGCTGCCTAAATCCATCAGGCGCTTGACATTCATCGCAACATCGCGCCGCAGGTCTCCTTCAACAACATAATCGCGGTCGATGACTTCACGAATTTGAAGGATCTCCGCATCGGATAGCTCATTTACGCGGCGTTCCGGTGGTATACTTGTCTTTTCACAGATTTCTTCGGAATATTTCGAACCAATGCCGTGAATGTAGCGCAAAGCAATATCAATGCGCTTATTGGACGGAATGTTGACACCCGCAATACGTGCCACGATCAGTTCTCCTTAGCGAGCAAAAAGCTTCGAAGCCTTCGCCCTTCGTTCGATATAGCTTCTGACGCGATTGGTGAGCCTGGATCTGCCGTTTATCGGCATCCAAGCAAAAACCTTTCAGTGAAGATGTGGTATTTAGCTGATAATCGTCGATCCCGTCAACCTTGAGTCACATTTCAATCAACTATTCCCATTGGAGCCAAAAAGCTCATCAATTTCTTCAGACACTTTTTCGATCGATGCCGCGCCATCAACAGAGGCAACCTTACCTTGCGCCGTGTAATATTCGATCAGCGGGGATGTCTGCTCGTGATAGGCTTTCAGCCTTGTCATGACCGTATCGGCGCGATCATCCGCTCGACGCTTAAATTCCTTGTTGCCGCATACATCACACACGCCCTCGGTCTTGGGTTGCTTGAACGTATCGTGATAGCCCTCGCCGCAGTTCGCACAGGTGAAGCGGCCGGAGATCCGCGCA
>CAZMAC010000650.1:0-1880 GCA_964564085.1 uncultured Hyphomicrobiaceae bacterium | reverse complement strand
GAGCATTGGACCGAAAAGCATGTCCCCGCGAAGGTCGGGCTGAACGTGGGAACAGTTGCACTAACCCTTTGAAATAGATCAACTTAACGACGTTTAATTGAGTCCAATTGAACGTCGGTTGATCTAAGAGGTTCCTCGCGTGCCTCAAAAGTCTCCCGGTCGCTGTCCAGACTGTCATCCACGCGGACAAGGCCGTCGCCAAGTCCGTTCGTTAGATGCGCAGATGTTTGAATGCCGGTTTCGACGACGACATCAACGGGGCCGCCAATCATAATCAAATGCTCGACATTATCGCGTCTGACCAGGACAAGCCGGCGCCGGCCATCGACCGATGCGGCCTCCTGGACGCCGAGCCGCCGTCTTTGTTTATTCTGAAAAAAATTCAGACCGCTCGCGCCAAGGCTTTGTCTTGTTATCCAGAATGCCAAACCAGCCAGCGCGATGAGAAGCGTAATGCTGATAATATAGATAATACCGTCAGTCATGCCATTCGCCTTTTCCCGGTATGCGGATCACCATTCGGTCATGGCATCCGCATATGCCCTAATCTTTGACGGCTCCTCTTGCCTGGGCCTTTCCTGTCCCACGCGGTATAGCGGCTCTTTTTACAAATTTTAACAGTTAAGTTTGAGTCTGGCTGGCTGTCCCGCCGATGATTGGATGGGGCAATGCCTCGCAGCGGCCTTGATGAGCGATCGCATTTTGTGAATTCAGTCTGCCTTTTCAGCATGAGGCGTGCGGCTGAGCCGAGAATCGGATTACGAAAGAATGATGATGCGAGGACAGACCAGTTCCCAAAGCCTCCAGCGGCCGCCTGTCGACTCGATGCGCGTCGGCAGGATCTTATGGCTGGCTGTCATTTTGATCGGAAGCGTGTTTATCGCCATCATCATTCGTGATCAGGCGACACCGCTGATTCTGGGCATCTTTTCGCTGCTCGCCATGATCGGCGTGACGGCCCTGTTTTTCGCTGCCGCCGGGTTCCTGCAATTCGGCGCAAGAGCCGTATCGAGCTTACCCGACATCACCCGTCAATATGCCGAACATGCCGATCATGGCATTGCGGTAACGAGTAAGGATGGTTCCACCGTCTACTCCAATGCCGCCTACCGCCAATTCGTTGGCGCATCCGATGTATCGCCATTTAGCGCCGAGTCCGCGCTCGTCCGCCAGTTCGGAGGATCTGAGCCGCTCTTCCGCTTGATCCGGGCCGCCCGTCGCGGCGAGGCCGCGCAAGAGGAATTTCAGGCGCTCGGCGCACCGGGGGCCGGTCGCTGGTTTCGCGCATCGGTCCGGCGTGTCGCCATGTCAAAGGACCGGGGCGGTCGCGATTGGGTCTGTCTGTGGGACGTGAGCGACATCACGGCGAGGGTGAAGCAGGAAAAACAATTGGCGCAAAAATTGAAGAACATGCGCAAATTGTTTGACCACCTCCCGGTCGGCATTTTTCTTGTCCGTCAGAATGGCAATGTAAGCTTTGTCAATGCCACATTGAGGGACTGGGTGGATCTGGCAGACCAAGAAAAGGAAGCGCCACATAAGCTTTCCGGGATCTTTCCTGATCAGGCCGATGCTCTTCTTGCAGCCCGTCCGGAAGCCGGAAAACCCCAGATTCTGAGCTTGGATCTCGTCAAGCGGGACGGGACGGCTCTGCCCATATCGGTTATGCTTGCACGTCAAACGGTTGGGCCAGACGAAGACGACACTGAAATTTTCGGTACGGTTGTGGAGCGCTATACCGAACTCGATCCTCACGTCCTTCAAAACGAAATCGACACGCTGTTTGCGCTTATGAAACTGGCGCCGGTTGCGATCGCCGCGATCACGAAGGATGGCCGGATCACGGCGAGCAATATAGCTTTTGCGAGATTCATCGGTAC
>CAZMAC010000649.1:0-1885 GCA_964564085.1 uncultured Hyphomicrobiaceae bacterium | reverse complement strand
GCTAGTGGGCTGGGCTGACATTGAGGGATCGAAATGTCAGAGTCAGACCACTAGCCTATTTAAATCGGCGATAATTCGCCTTTTGCGATAGCCGGTCCCGTAGCTACGCCACCTGGAGCACCGCCCGGCGGTTCCAGTGTAATGACAAGGCCAGCCTCAGAGTTGGTTTCTTTGATCAGATCGGGCGGAATTACGACGACCTGCGCCTGCCGACTATCAACCACGCCCAGAGAAATAACTCGCTCGTCCTTGGTTACTAACCATAATTCGGGGACACGCTGCGTATCGCGAACCAATGTGGCCGGTACAATGATAAGCTGTTTGCGCAAAGGATCGTAAGTTGCCACAAAAGACGCGCCATCTTCAGCTTTTACAGCTTCTAAGGCAGCGACAAGTCGATCTTGTGCCGGAGTTTGAGTTATCGACTTCAATTCCCAGCTCACCAGAACCGCAATGAATGAGGCTACTGCGGTTGTCCCGAGGCTGGCAAAAGACAGGCCTCGCCAAAATGCGGTATTTTCCCAAAATGAAGATTTTGGTGACTTAGCAGGGTTCGGCTTGGTTTCCGAAGACCAGCGCGTTTTTCTGAGATGACCTTTAACATTCGTCCACACAGTTTCTGGGGGCGCGATCGGCGACAGCTCATCGATGAATCGGGTGAAACGATCATTCCAACTATCTATTTCAGCTTGTAAGTCCGGATCTTGGCGCGCTCTGCTCGAGACAGACTTTTCCTCATCCGGAGACAGCAAACCGAGCGCATACTCAGCTGCGATGAGTGCCTTTTCATCATTATCTTTATCGGGATCAGTCATGCTTCAAGACAATTTTTTAACCGCAGGAGGCCACGTCGGATCCAACTTTTCATCGTTCCCAACGGGACGTCAGAGCGCTGAGCCAATTCATGATACGTTACACCGGTGAAAAAAGCCGTTCGAATTGCCTCGCGTTGATGAGTCTCGAGTTGATCCAGACACCAACGTAACCGCTTGTGGTCGTCATTCGTCTCGAGTATCGCCAAAGCAGATGGTTGCATATCTGCCGGCTCAACCAATAGCGTATGTAAAGCGTCGGTCTGCCGTGATTGTCGTTCGCTGCGAAGACGGTCTATCGCTTTGTTCCGCGCGATCGTAATGATCCATGTCATCGGGCTTGCGTGGCCGTCGGAAAAGCTATCGGCGTGACGCCAAATCGCAAGAAAAGTTTCCTGCAGCACTTCTTCCGCTGTCGATTGATCTGGTAATATGCGCAAGAGCAGAGCATAAATTTTTGCCGAAGTTAACCGATAGACTTCTTCCATCGCTGCTTCATCGTCTAAGGAAGCGCGTTTCAACGTAGCCACAAGATGCTCGCGTGCAGCCTCTTTATTTGATTGGTTATTAAGTGATCGCGAAGCTTTTCCCAAAACTGTGTCTCGTGGTTCTACGGTCCGTCGCGGACACTTTGAATATCAGATAAAACGCATTTTCGAGCTAAGGCTTCAGTCTTTCTGTACCTTAATAAATCAATCAATGCCAGGTCATTAGAGCGCTTTCAGGCGAAGTGGATGCCGGTTCTCCGCTCGGAAAGCGTGATAAAACAAACAGTTAGATCCTGCGCCCCGATTCAATCGGAGCGGATCAGGCTCTGGCTAGTGGTTCGAATCTAACGCTTCGAACCCCGCGCTTTTTCGGTGATGGATCGAATTCACATGACATTTGAATCGCTTACCTCAATACAGCCAAATGTCATGTTCTATCCACTCGTTCGGCTGTATTGGTTCTTACAATTCGTGTCTTGAAACGACTTCCTCTCGAAACAATCCCGATACAATTATTGTAAATACAGATTCCAAAAGGATTGCAGTGCAAATTGTAACGGCAACTGCACGTGTCAAAACTCATTT
>CAZMAC010000648.1:0-1893 GCA_964564085.1 uncultured Hyphomicrobiaceae bacterium | reverse complement strand
CTAGCCTGAAACGCCCTGAACAATAGTGGAACAAACACCCAATTTTATGTGCCATGGAATTTTCAGTACTGATTGAGAATTTTTGGCGGATTTTTCGTAAATCATTGATAAAAATATGCTTTTTCATGTGCTCCCATGTGCCATATGAAAAACATATTAATGTATGCGGAGAGTAGGCTATAGTATTGGTTTTACAAAGAAATCTTGGTTGCTGGGAGAGGATTTGAACCTCTGACCTTCAGGTATGAGCCTCATAAAAAGAGGAAAAAAACTATATTTTTCAATATATATACCACTTCCATGTACCGTTCATGTCCCTTTAAATCTGTATTTACGTTTTGAATATCTCCGATCTGATCCATAACGCGCAGATGATCGTCCGATTTAATTTCAATCTACCAAGCCCATTAGGGTTAGGCCGGGCATGTCCGGTTTCTTGGCGTTTTAACCTTTCCTGATTTCGAGTTTCAGATTGCCCGTCATTATCTTGAATTTCAGCGCTGACTTCTCTGAACTTGGGGAGAGGTATAATGAGTGAGACTTTCGTTGTGGCTCGAACTGCCTCACCGCCGTTTTCTTCAACGAACTGCGTTGATTATCGACCTCGCTGATATTTCCGGGGTTGATAAGATGGCTATTGTTAGGTTCGAGGCTGGACGGAAGCCACACGCTGCGACCGTGGAAAAACTGCGCAAAACTTTCAACGAACGCGGGGTGATATTTATTGGGGCTGTGGATACGTGTTGGGAAGCTACCGTTGCGATGAAGCACGGCATGAAGGTGCCCGCTCCGGCAGAGCGCGGGGATGATGGAAGCTGATTTCTTTGGATTACGGCGCGTTTCAGGTTGTTTCAAACGCGGGCAGCGCTGCCGAAATGGAACCCCAGTGGAACCCGAAACGCAAAAGCAAACACATCGCGTTTCTGCGATGTTTGCTAATTCGTTGATTTTTTTGAGATTTATTGGTGAGCCCAGAAGGGTTCGAACCTTCGACCTACTGATTAAAAGTCAGTTGCTCTACCGGCTGAGCTATGGGCTCCCATTGGCTTCGATAGATAGCACGAAACCAGAATATTCCGTGGAGAATAAGGAGCGCGCGCAACTGCGTCAATAGTTGGAGACATTATGTCGTCAGCTAATGCTGTTTTCCGCGGAGCTAAGACGCGATGGCTTCGATCTTTGCGGCCAGTTCAAAGTCCTTATCGGTGATGCCGCCGGCCGAATGCGTCATCAGCCGGACGTCAAGCGATGCATAAGACGCCGTCATATCCGGATGATGATCGGCTTTTTCGGCCAGATAGCCGATCGCATTGAAAAGCATCAAGGTTTCCGGCCATTTGCGTGTTTTGTAGGTTCGGCAGATATGGCCATCTTTGAACGACCAGCGCGGCAGGCTTTCCGAGAGCCGTGCGCCAACATCGTCAGGCGAATAGACAGTCTCTTTTGCGTTTTCAGACATGTTCGGCTTGTTTCGCTTTCTGTTTCAGAGATTGCGCTCAGCCTGAACCGATCCTGGTAATCTGTCCAGTCCTTACGGCATGTTATGGGAGATCGATGCGCCTGCCAGAGGATCGGACTTGGACACTGAAACCGAATCGCAGACCCATACGCCGATACATCAGGATCATTTCAAATAGAAACGATCTTGATCCCTAACTATTTGCTTGCGCGCAATTTTTC
Organism: uncultured Hyphomicrobiaceae bacterium; assembly: GCA_964564085.1. GTDB lineage: Bacteria > Pseudomonadota > Alphaproteobacteria > Rhizobiales > Rhodomicrobiaceae > JAHQVI01. The sequence goes on along the minus strand of CAZMAC010000648.1, from coordinate 213 downwards.
AGGAAAACCGGTTCCCACTTTTCCTGATCGTGCTTAGGGCTTGTTGAGAATCGGGTTTCCCATTTTGCGCGAACAGTCATAAGCACGGAGCTCACTTTCTGGCCATGATTAAGCTCGCAGCCATCCGCTTGAGATTACGCGCTTATGAGTCTACGGCCTAGCACTACTTTGGCAGATTTTTTTCAAAGATAGATTTCCCGCAATGTGGGCAAT
>CAZMAC010000647.1:0-1894 GCA_964564085.1 uncultured Hyphomicrobiaceae bacterium | reverse complement strand
CGCCTTTCTTAAGATTTCATGGTGCGCAGGCTGCGACGACATTGTCCCAGCGTGTCATGCCGCCGCGCGAGCGCGGGATCAAATGGTCGAAGGTCAGATCTTCCTTCGCCCCGCAATATTGGCAGCTGAAGCGGTCACGCAGGAAGACGTTAAAGCGTGTAAAAGCCGGGTAAAGCGCTGGCTTCACGTAAGTCTTCAAAGACACAACGCTCGGCAGCTTCATCTCGAAGGTCGGGCTGCGCACGGCCTTCTCATATTCGGAAACGATGTTCACGCGGTCCAAGAAGACGGCTTTCACCGTTTCCTGCCAGCTCCAAAGCGATAAGGGATAGTAGCTGAGGGGCCGGTAATCTGCGTTTAGAACGAGAGCCGGGAAGGCCTCGGGAGGAGAATTTGCTGGCGCTACAGCGATCACGTCTGCCCTTCCTGACGGTTAAACCGTTAGCCTGCAAGGACGCTCGCACTACGTCGCGTTGGTATGGATACTAAACTTCTGTTTCAGTTCTGTGAAGACCCTTCATTTCATTCGCAGTCTGAAAAGCTTCACTTTGCCGCAAACAATTGAAAAACGGATGGATTTCTAACTCTGCGACACCCTTCAAGCTTTCACTTTCCTGGAAATAAAAAAGCCATCTGACCTTTAAGCGATTGTCTTTCGCGATTCGCGTTCCAGGACCTTTCTCTCAACGAAGAGACGGTATAAAAGCAAATTTGAATGTTTAGTGAATTGGGGAGGGAGTCATGACCATCGAAAATGCGAGACGTCAGCACGAGGAATTTCTGCGCAAGCAACATGAAAAGCAACTTACCGATCAGTCGATTGAAGCAAATGCCGCAGCAGCGGAACTGATTGCAGAACGCATCGCCGCCAAGCTCGCGGAACAAAATGATATCATCTACAAGATCGGCCAGAAGCAGGGGCGCACCAGCTTCGTCGCTTATGTATCTTTGGTCATTGGTGGGCTCGCTGCCCTTGGCGAATTTTTTGGCCCGTTCTGGAGTTGGCCGATTATTCAAGGCTTGTTTGGCTGATGATCAGATTTTCTAAGCTCTACTAATCAGCTTCACCACGCGTTGTTATCGCGACATTTGATCGCCCAGCTTGTATGACACGGTGATCCTACGTGGTTGTGAGCGCAACATGATCGTGCATGGCAGCACCATTTGAAACAGGGCTTGTTATGAACAGGACCTCTCGCTTTTCGACCAACGACCTTATCCTCGTTATCAAGCGCTTTCCGGTCCCAATCGCGTGCGCAATCGCTCTTGCGCTTAACCAATGGCCTTTAATTCCACCAGATTTCCTTTACGCAACTGACATCGGGCATGCGAAGACGCGCTTTCCTCTTAGTCTTTTTTTAGCCGCGGCCTTTTTTTGGAGCTGGACAGCAGCTTTATGGGGCGAAAGCCGTGACAAGAAGGGGCTAGCCTTCATTCTCAGCCTATCCGGTATTGTTGGTCTTGGTCTCATTTTCAAAGCGTATGACACTGCGATGCTCTGGCTCGGATGGCAAGATTATCAAGCATGGGCAGGCCATAATTACTCCCATGCATTTTTGTTTGGTGTCTTAATTTTCGGCCCGGTACTCGCGCCTTATTTTCGTTCTTTCCCTTCGCAATCGGCTTTTTGGCAATATAGCCATAAATGGGTTGTCGCCTTTTTGGCGGCCTGCCTTGGCGGGCTTCTCGCTTATCTCGGTATCTGGTCGATTCTGAAGACAACAGAGCTGCTTTTCGATCTGGAGATTAGCTCACAGGTCTATGACAAAGTAGCGATTATCGCGTCTTGCCTGATTTTTCCCTTGATCTGGCTTGTGCTGACACCACAAGATTTTACAGACGAGGTCAAAACAGGTGCGCAGCAGGAATTCACCTCCAGAGCCGTCGCGCTGCT
>CAZMAC010000646.1:0-1919 GCA_964564085.1 uncultured Hyphomicrobiaceae bacterium | reverse complement strand
GAAGTGTTCCATAGAGGCAGTGTCGAAGTCGATATCCCGATTCAGCCGCTCGCGGATAATGCACCGGTTTATGAGCGGCCCTATCAGCTCAAAAAGCCGCCGGCGATCACAAAAGCCGAGGATGTTCCAGCTGCAGGCTCCAATATCGAAGCACTCGTCCAGCTGATGGGATCACCACAGCTCTGCTCTCGCCGTTGGATCTGGGAGCAGTATGATCACATGGTGATGGCTGACACTGTCCAACGCCCTGGCGGGGACGCTGCGGTCTTACGCATCCATGGTACGAATAAAGGCATAGCCGCAAGCTGCGACGTGACACCGCGTTATTGCCATGCTGATCCGTTCGAGGGCGGCAAACAGGCTGTCGCAGAAAGCTGGCGCAATTTGATTGCTGTCGGGGCTACCCCGCTCGCCATTACGGATTGCTTAAATTTTGGAAATCCAGAGCGCCCCGAGATTATGGGCGAGTTTGTCGGCTGCATACAAGGCATGGCGCAGGCCTGCCACGTGCTGGCGTTTCCTGTCGTCTCCGGTAATGTTTCGCTTTATAATGAGACAAATGGAATCGCGATCCCGCCAACACCGGCGATTGGCAGTGTTGGCATCCTTCCAGACCTGACTCAGTCGGCAACGATCGCACTCAGGCCCGAGCAAGCGATCGTCTTGATCGGCGCGGAGACCGGTCATCTAGGTCAATCTATCTATCAAATGATGATGACGGGACACTTCACCGGTGCGCCTCCACCTGTTGATCTGGATGCGGAAAAGCGCACTGGCGATTTGGTAAGAATGTTGGTTTGCGATGGCGTATGCAATACTGCCCATGATGTCTCCGATGGTGGGTTACTCGTCGCCCTAGCAGAAATGTCCTTGGCAGGAAAAACAGGGGTTATTCTCACGGAGCGAGGACAGCACTTGCCCCTGCACGCAAATTATTTTGGCGAAGAACAAGGCCGTTATATTTTGGCTGTCTCAAAGGACCGTCTGGAACTTGTTTTGGAGAAGGCCGAGGCTGTCTCCGTTCCAGCTCGGATTTTGGGAAAAGCGACTGGCGATCATATCGTTTTGCCGGGCGAGGATCCTCTTCCTCTTAAACGGCTGCTATCCGAATATGAAGCATGGTTTCCTCGCTATTTCGGCGAATGCTAAATCGGGTTATGGTCCCAGAACAATAATCGAGGACAATCAGATGCCGATGAGCGCTGAGCAGATTGAAACTTTGATCCGTGAAAAACTTCCCGACGCGCAGGTTACAATTAAAGACCTTGCAGGCGACGGTGACCACTATGCCGCGCACGTTGTCTCGGAAGCTTTTCGTGGTAAAACGCGTGTGCAGCAGCATAAGCTGGTCTACGACGCGCTTCGTGGCAATATGGGAGGCGCATTGCATGCCTTAGCCCTCCAAACTGCCGTTCCTGATTAAGCTATGCCGTCTCACTCAGAGCCATTTACTGAATCGCGCGCTTGAGGCTTGGCGTGCTTTTATTCAGTCACCAAATACAGCCATATTGGCCCATCCATGCAAAATGTTGTAATGTCATGGTGAATTTCTTGAGCAATCTTTGCTTGGAAACCATCTACAAATCAACTGGACGCTGGGATAGACGTCAGAAAGGACGATGATGAGCGCAGATCAAATTCAAAGCTGGATCGACCAGCAGATTAAGAGCAACGATGTCGTGTTGTTCATGAAAGGATCCAAGGATTTCCCGCAATGCGGCTTCTCGGGCCGTGTCGCACAGATTCTGAACTATCTTGGTCTGCAGTATAAGGATTTTGACGTTCTTCAGGATATGAGCATTCGTGAGGGCGTAAAAACTTATGCCAACTGGCCGACAGTTCCACAGCTCTATGTAAAAGGTGAGTTTGTCGGCGGCGCCGACATTGTGACGACGCTCTACACGCGGCACCTCAAGTTC
>CAZMAC010000645.1:0-1920 GCA_964564085.1 uncultured Hyphomicrobiaceae bacterium | reverse complement strand
GAAAATGGCCGGATTCGCTTAATCAATTTGGTATCAGTTCAGGGGAGCACGCCAGGTAAAGCCGATGCGGTCGCATTGGCGCGTGCAATGCTATTCAATCCGCGTTGGCCCTATCATGCTGCCCATGTGCTTGGCGCAGAGCATGCTTGCCCGCTTCAATATGAGCGGGCGCATCCCGACGTTTGGCCAGGTGCGAGATACTTCGTTAGACTGAAATAACGAAATGGACGCCTTTCCAAATCCTAATGTCTCCTACCTCACAAAACTGAAAGGCAAATATATATGGACTTGGCCGCGGTTCGTGGGGGGCTCAAATCGCTTTCTTTGCCTAAATTAATCGCGCTCGCTGGGATCGGCTTTGCTTCGTTCCTTTTCATCATGTCGCTGACGAGCGAAGCAAACAGCATCGAACTAAAGACCTGGGCTTTGGTGGTTTTCGCAATCAGCCTTTTTGCCACCCACATTCTTCCCGAGCATGTAACCGCCTTATTGATCTTTTTGCTCGCGATTATCGGCGGCGTGGCGCCTGCGTCCGTCGTATTTTCCGGTTTTGAAGTCGGTGCTTTATGGCTTCTGTTTTCCGGAATTATTATTGGCAGCGCGGCGCAGGAAGCAGGTCTTGGAGTCTATATCGCCCGGCGCATTCTCGGGGCATGGCAGATGACCTATCTGCGGGCAATTGTGCTACTCGTCGCAATTGCAGGTCTTCTTGGCCTCATTGTCCCAGCCACGATCCCAAGGATAATCCTGCTTATGCCGATCGCGCTCGGCATGGCGGAAGCAATGGGGCTTAAGGAAGGCGGAAAGGGCTATACGGGTCTTGCGCTTGCTGCAGGCGTCGGCACCTTTCTCCCAACCTTCTCGATTTTGACGGCCAATCTGCCGGCGGTTGTTCATGTCGGCGCGATTGAGACAGTTTATGGGATCAAAATCTCTTACGGAGAATATCTATACTATCAGTTACCTATCACGGGCCTGTTTCGTGCCCTGGTTCTGATCGGGCTGCTGATGGTGTTTTTTCGCGAGCCCGCCAGGGAAATAGCGGGGAGCGAAGAACAACAGATGACTCCCAAGCAGGCAAAGCTATTGGCGGTCCTGTTGGGCGCCATTCTTTTTTGGGTCACGGATATCGTTCACGGCATACACCCGGCATGGGTGGCCATGACGGCGGCTATCATTATTCTCTGGCCGACAACAAAGCTGATCAGCCCCACCGCTTTCAAAGATCGGATTGATTTTTCGCCGGTTCTGTATATTGCCGGGCTTTTGAGCATTGGCGCAATTATGGCCCGGAACGGACTCGATAAAGAGCTTGGCGATTTCATCCTTCAACATGTGGCCTTCAGTGCAGAGAGCACTTTTTTGAATCTCTATTTGGTCACGCTGCTATCGCTCATCGTCTGTCTGATAACAACAGCACCAGCGGCACCGATTTTGCTTGTGCCGATTGCCGGTGAAATCGGTCAGGTTTCCGGCCTGCCCCTCCTGGCTGTTCTCATGTCGGAGCTGGTTGGGTTCTCGACGATGATCATGCCATACCAGGGACCGCCCATGATTGTGCTGCTTAGTCTGAGTGTTATAAAGATATTCGATCTGACCAAGATCTGTATGTTGCTTGCAGGCGCCATGCTTATCTTTGGCATCCCGCTGGCGTTTTTCTGGTGGCGCGCTATCGGGCTCCTCTAAAGAGGCTGAACACAACTCTGATCAGAACGACGAAGTTGAATGTCTGCCGTTTCTGGCGGGGGAGGCTTCGCCGCGCGCTAGGCGAAAGCGGGGGGCGAGGCCGCACACCACGTAACGATCACGCCAGCCAGTACAAGCGGCGATGCCCAACCTTTCAATGACGCGACGTGCTCGGCATTGAGCCAGACATGGCAGCGTTAGGCTGGAATACCCTCGATTTAGCGAAGGCCGCTG
>CAZMAC010000644.1:0-1923 GCA_964564085.1 uncultured Hyphomicrobiaceae bacterium | reverse complement strand
ATTCGTGGTGCGCAAAAAAAGCGATCCCGTGCAGCACAGCATGAAGGTGCTCCGTCAGGCTGGCCGCGCCGGTTACGGACCGCCGACGGAGTGACGTTTCGCCGGTTGGTCCGCGTCGCGGTCTTGCGGCAGGCTCTCGCGCCTCTGTAGGATTCAATGCAGCCGGTAGCCGGCGCGTCGTGCGAGCCCGCTATTCACGAATCAAGGCCGGTGATCTCGGCGCAGCGAAAGCGCATCTGCGCTACATTCTCCGCGATGGCACCACAAGAGATGGGCGGCCAGGAACACCCTATGACCGCGAACGTGATCACGCCGAAATCGATCCATTTCTAACGCGCTCAGCAGGTGATCCGCATCAGTTCCGCTTTACCATTGCGCCTGAGGACAGCGCTCGGCTGTCTGACCTCAAACCCTTCATCCGCGACCTGATGGCCCAGGCCGAGCAGGATCTGGGCACCAGGCTCGATTGGGTGGCGGTTGACCATTTCAATACCGGCCATCCTCACACACATATCGTTGTTCGTGGAAGAGACCAAAGCGGTAACGGTCTGATTATCGACCGGAGCTATATCAGCTACGGCCTCCGCGCCAGAGCTCAAGGCTTGATGACGCTGGAGCTTGGCCCTGAAAGCAAGCTTGAACGGCTACAGAAGCTTTCAAACGAAGTTGCACAAGAGCGCTTCACACGGCTTGATCGCTCTCTTCTGGGCTGCGCGAAAGACAATGTGATTACGCTGTCCGCGCTCAGAGAAAGAGGCGCATCTCGGCAGACGATGCTGGCCGGCCGGCTACACACGCTTGCCCGTCTTGGCATTGCTGAGGAGCGTCAAAGCGGCGTCTGGCTTCTTAAAGCCGATATTGAGACCAAATTATGCGCCCTTGCTGATCGGGCAGACAAGATCAAAATGATGCAGCGTGGTCTGAAACAGGCGGGTCTCGAGCGCGGCGCGAGCAGCTATGCGGTATTCGAGCGCGGAGGGCGTGCTAAAGCGTTGGTCGGCAAAGTCATCGGATCAGGCTTTATCAATGAAATTACCGATCGCTGCTATCCGGTTGTCGACGGCGTCGATGGACGTGTCCATTACGTCGAGATTGGACAGACGACGAATACCGAGATGCTGGAGCATGGCATGATCATTGGGCTCGGCGAGCGTGGCACGCGAAGCAAACCGACTTCCAATCCAGATTTACGTATTCTATCGCTAGTCAGTCTTGAAAGACTTCCAGACTACGAAGGCCCGACCTGGCTCGATGAGATGCTGATTGCCAGGGCCGGAATGCCATCGGTCGGTCATTCCGGCTTCGGAGCTGACGTAAAGAGCGCCGTTGAAAAACGCGTCGAGTGGCTAATGCTACGAGGCCTCGTCGAAAGGCGGCCGGACGGGCGGATCATGGCTAAAGCCACTCTGCCGACGGAGCTTTATCGCCTGGAAATTGGACAGCTCGGTCAAGATTTGTATCGAGAGACAGGCAGACCTTTTCAGCATCCCGAGCAAAATAAAACCGTGACCGGTATTTATGAGCGGAGCATCGCAACTCCGACCCAAAAGCTTGCCGTATTCCGGACCAAAACTGGCGTGGCGCTAGCGCCCTGGCGCCAGAGCCTCGAGCAATCGTTAGGCCAGTCAGTGACGATGCGTTTAAGTCAAGGCCCCTTCGTCGGTGGACCGACTCGTGACTGTAGACTTCGAAAAAAGTGATGATATGGCGCTCATAAACTCGACTTTTCCGCGCCAAATCGAGACGCTGGCGATTGGTGTTTTGGGGATCAATCCTTTCTACATTAAGCAGCAGTCAGAACATCTCTTCTCCCAATCTTCCAAGCCAGGCCAATTGCTGAGATCTGATTTCAGTACCGTCGACGAACCATTGCAATGAGTTCAATGTGTCCAGTACCAAGCACAACAAGCGTCACCATCCACA
>CAZMAC010000643.1:0-1924 GCA_964564085.1 uncultured Hyphomicrobiaceae bacterium | reverse complement strand
AGCCTTAAACCGCACACCCCCGCTCTATCAAAAACGCGATATCAGCGTCCGTCGACGTCCGCCCCAAAATCTCATTACGGTGCGGGAACCGCCCAAAACGATAAATCACATCGCGATGCCGTCGGCAATAAACTGTATACTCCTTATCTCCTAAGGTTCCGACGAGGCGGACGGCTTCGTCCTGGTCCGCGCGGTCTTCCGAATGTTCGAAAGGCAGGTAGAGGAACAGCCTCTCATCTTTCCCGAAATCTTTATCGAAGCCTGCAGCGACGGCGTTTTTCGCGATCGCCAGGGCCTTTTCATCGGATTGAAACGCTTTTGGCGTGTTTCGGTGAATATTGCGGGGGACCTGATCGAACAACAGGATGAGGGCCAGCGACCCTTCAGGCGCGCGCGCCCAATCGTCGAGGTCGCCGGCGTTTGCGCGTTCATAAAGCGCCCCGAAGCGCTCTCTCACCTCAGCATCGAAGGCATCCGACTTCTTGAACCAATTGGGACGGGTTTCCGGCGAGAACCAGAATTGGATGACGTCTTGCGGCGCCGGGCCGGTCTCAGTTTCGTCCATCACTTAGATTTCTCCCTTGCGGAACGATCACCCAGCGCTTCGCCGAACGCCATTTAAAGCCGACAGCCTCATGAATGATATTTGAGGCGGCAATCAGTCTGACACAAGACGAAACGGCTATCCTGCTCGATATTCATATATTTCGCGTCAGAGAAAACACGCCAAAAATTTCAGACGAAAAAGGACCTTCAAATGGAAGGCGAACGCATAATTTATGAAAATTGCCCGCTATGTCATTCCGACAAGATCCTGGACGTTATGACGGGGGATTGTTCCAGACATATTTCTTACAAACCTGTCTTATCCCCCGAAATTGTCTGGAAGAAATGCCTGGGCTGCACCCATGTTTTCACGAATGGCTATTTTTCAGACGATGCCATGGAAGTGATCCTGAGCAATACAAAGGGACAGCAGATCGTCGGCGTCGATTTTGAGAACAAGCGACCGATTTCCGCACACATGATCGAAAAAGTGCTTCCCTATCAAAAGGATGGACTTTGGATGGATGTGGGATATGGCGACGGTTCGCTGATTTTCACAGCGGAAGAATATGGATTTGAAGTTGTCGGTCTCGATCTGCGCGAGCACTACGTCGCCGAGATGCGCCGCATCGGTTATGAGTGCTACACAAAAGATATTTGCGATTTTGAGTATGATCGCGAATTCTCGGTTATTTCGATGGCGGATGTTCTCGAACACACACCATTTCCGAAAGACTGTCTGCTCGCCAGCAAACGCTTACTCAAAGAGGGCGGCATTCTCTTTCTGTCCATGCCGAATATGGAAAATATCGTCTGGCGCGTCACGACCGACCAGAATTCCAATCCCTATTGGGTGGAGATCGAGCACTACCATAATTTCAGCCGCAAGCGGCTTTATGCGCTGCTTGAAGAGGTCGGCTTCAAGCCAGAGCGGTACGGGATCAGCGAGCGATATCGAATGGGGATGGAAATCGTCTCGGTGTTGAACTGAGGGCCAGTCTATGACACGCGGCCTGACTTCCACCCGCCTTCTGAACTGTGATGTGCACGACGATCGCCTTGCCTAGTAAGTCGCTCTGCCGCCAGACAGATCGAATACGCTGCCCGTTGTGAAGCTGCATTCGGCCGAGCAAAGCCAGGCGATCATAGCGGCGACTTCGGCAACCTCGACGAAGCGCTTGCGCGGGATTTTCGAGAGCATGTAATTGATATGCTCCTCCGTCATCTGATCGAAGATCGCAGTACGCGCGGCGGCTGGCGTCACGCAATTGACGGCGATATCCTGGCCCGCCAGCTCCTTGCCAAGCGACTTCGTCAGCGCGATCACTCCGGCCTTCGCGGCGGAATAAGCGCAGGCATTGGGGTTGCCTTCCTTGCC
>CAZMAC010000642.1:0-1964 GCA_964564085.1 uncultured Hyphomicrobiaceae bacterium | reverse complement strand
TCAACTGTCTTTAACGCGCAGAGTAATCCGTTCGGTCCGGTTCAATCCGTACGATTAGCCTTCATTAGGCATTGCCGCCAGCTGAGTTCGACTACGACTTAATTCCGCCACAAGACAAACTCAGTCATGTCGAAAATCAATATAACGGGTTTGGTTCTTAACACAATGAAAGTGGATCCTGCGCTCGATAGCTTCACCCCTCCAATACCGCAGAGGCGTCGTGTTACCCCTGATAACCTTCCGCTTTGGGATTACGTCCAATTTTTTTATGCGCTGGCCAAAAATCCCCTGGAATTATTCACGGACATCCTATTTGAAGAACCTATTGTCGAGACACGGTTTCTCGGGCGCAAACTGACTCATGTAAACGATCCCGACGGGATACATCACTACCTTGTGGCGAACGCCTCGCATTATCGATTTAACGATCTGAGACAGGCTGTTCTTGTGCCAATTTTGCGAAACGGACTTGTCGCTGCTGAAGGCCAGATTTGGAAACGGACGCGACGTGCGCTTGCACCCGTATTTAGTGCGCGTCACATCAAGAGCTTTGCACCCAAGATGCTGACGAGGGCGCAAAAGAACGTTTCTGAACTTCAGGTGGCCAATACGACCCAAATCAGCCTGTCCGACGAGATGGTTCGTGTGACATTTGATGTTCTGATGGATTGTCTGTTTTCAGCGGATGTCGCGCTAGACAGGCAAGCCTTCACAAAAGCCATTGACCGGATTTTTTCACGATTCGGATCGCCACATCCTTTCGATATTATCGCCGCGCCAATGTGGGTGCCACGACCTGGCCATGGCGAACGGGATCGTATCATGGATCAGGTGAGACGCCAGTTGACAGACGTGATCACTGCGCGAAGACGCCAGATGACGGAAGGACAAGACCCCTCGGATGATCTCTTGTCGCTTTTGATGCAGACGCAGGCGAAAGATTCAGAAAAGCTCTCAGATGAAGACATCGTCGATAATCTCTTAACATTCATTGTCGCCGGTCACGAGACAACGGCTCGAAGTTTGACCTGGACTCTTTATTTGCTTTCCAAAGCACCACGGACGCTGAACCGTGTCGAGAAAGAGATCGATGACGCGCCATTATCATCAATGACGGCCTGCGAATGGCTTGAAGCGTTGCCATTCACCAGCGCGGTTTTGAAAGAAACGATGCGTCTCTACCCTGCTGCGGGGGTTATTTCCCGTGTTGCGGTTGAAGCCGACAGAATTAACGGCGTCGAAATTATGCCTGGAACAGAAATCTTTACCTCACCCTGGGTCGTACATAGGCACCGCAAGCTCTGGCATGATCCAGAAAGCTTTGATCCTATGCGTTTTTTTGGTGAGGCAAGCAAACAGATCAAACGGTTTTCTTATATACCCTTCGGCGCTGGTCCACGTGTCTGCATCGGGGCCAACTTTTCAATGCAGGAAATGATTATTATTCTCGTGTCTTATTTGAAAGCTTTTAGATTTCACTATGCTGGCGAAAACGATCCGCTGCCTGTTCTCCGCCTAACGCTAAGACCCTCGATTGATATTCGGATGATGCTTGAGACTCGACGTTTCATATTGGATATGGGCTTTTAAGAGACAATACGACTTTTTACGATAGATGCACACTCTTCGAATGGGGGATGTGTTGCTAAAGACCAGGTGGTTCAAAAGGATGAGCTCACACCAACACGGTCTTAGACAGAATTGCGCCATTTTAAGACGCTGACGATTTACATTTCCGGCGCTTTACTCTCCAGTCCTGGCCATCGTTTTAAGTGCGATCACCTCCTGAGTCCCGAGAATCATGGCGACGCTTTCTCTCACAGCATCGTGACCTTCCAGAGCGGTTAGAAACGGGAACGCGGGGGGAACTCTCGCGATTGAAAGCTTAGAGCGATCAACAACAGGAAAACTACAGCGTGTCTCCCAAAAGTGGGCACCGGTTTTGGGATAAAAGACACGCTAAA